>JAEWVY010000366.1 GCA_023396625.1 Pseudomonadota bacterium
GTGCAGCTGTTCAGCGGGTACGGCGACAGCCTGCTGGACTTCAACCGCCGCCGCACCGTGCTGGGCGTGGGGCTGAGTCTGGTGGATTTTTAGCCTGACCACGCCGCCCCCATGGGGTTGCCAAGCATCCGTGGGCGAATTCCGCGCTGACAGCACTGCGTTGTCTCATGACAGCTCGGGTGAACGTTTCGTCAGTCTCAGCCATACGGGTGGCGAGCCCGTGCGGGGCGGTTTGATCCACATCGCCTCAAATGCGGAGAAAATCAAAACGAGGTAAATGATGTTTCCATCGCAAGGCTGGTTTTTCAATATATACCCATGACATCACTGCAAAAATAGCGGTCAGAGGCAGGCTGAATACCAATAATTCATATGGTGACGCGTCAGGTCCAAGATACATCATGCAAACCTGTTGAATCGGGAAAGCGTAGATATAAACTCCATACGAGTAGTCGCCCGGCAATTTAAGTTTTTCGGAGGAAAATATTTTGCTGTGAGAGAGGGTGATTGTGAGGTAAGCCAGATACAACCAGGAGAAAACCTGCATGATCGCGCCATTGAATGACGCCATATAAATCAGCAGCGGCAAACCAGCGATGCCATACCAGCTATATATCCTGCGCGGTGCGAACCATAAAGCCGCACCAGAAAAATACAGACAGCCAAGTCGAGTCAGATCAGCGTATGGCATTTGATAAAAAACAACGCCATTCTGAGAAAACAAACTGGACGGCACGACAAAATGCAGGAATACAAAAATGCCCGCAACCCCTATCACCCACCACACCTTGAGTATTTTCAATACCCCCAACAACAAAACCATGAAATACATGAAAATCTCCATAGGGAGAGTCCAGAGAGAACCATTCACAGCTCTTGGGTAGGGATTGCTCTCGAACAAACCAGGGAGATAGAAATTGATATAAAAAAACATATTTCTAAGGTACTTCATGGTCTGCCCATCGACAAAATATTTATCAACCGGTATCGTGGAAATGGCAGGACCCAATAGAAATACCGTCACCAAGATCACTACCCAAAAGGCGGGCAATATCCTGAGCGCTCTTTTGATGACAAATTCAACCACTCCGTTTCCGCGCAAATACGAGCCAGTCACAAGATATCCACTGATCACGAAAAACATATCCACCGCCAGCTCCCCAAAAGTACCATAGGGAGTGCTTCCGATAAAAGGCTCGCTTGATTTATGGCCACTCAAAGGAAAACAATGGCTAAATAGAACAAGGCATGCCGCGAGCAGTCGAAGAATGTCGAACCCATTGGTTTTATTAGTCATTTGCAATTCCAAAGCAATGCTGGAGCCTATCGTGCCTTCTTGATCTGGCACACGGCGAATATCCGTCACCACAAATTATCGCCACCGCGCCACGCCATCCCCTCGCGTTTCGGTCCAACCCCGTTCGCGCCCGGAACCTGGGTGGGCCATGCCACGCCCGGCGCGATGGGCGCCGAGCCTTTCGATCAACCGCTGGGAGGGCTTCTCAACCCACAGATGAACCAGCCCGGCCACCAGCGCCACCAGCACAAAACCCGACACCTGGGTGACGACTGGCGGAGCCCCCAGAATATCCAGCAGCGAAAGGGTTGCCCACCCGACGATGAGATGGGTCGTGTACATCGGATAGCTGATGCGCGCGAGCCCGTCCAACAGCCGATGGAAAAAGCCGCCCGGTGAACCGAGGCGCATGGCCATGGCGAAGCATGACAGCGCCAGGGTTTGATTGATGAAAAAAGGCACCAGCGCCCGCCCCTTGACGCCACAGGACAAGAGCGTCAGAAGCGCCACCCCCTCCAGGAAAAACAGGCCGGCGAGCAACTTCCCTTTGCCCATTGCGCCTTGCCAAAACAACGCGTACAGATAGCCACAAAAGATATACACCACGAAGCCCAGGTGCACGAGGATTTGGTTCGCGATGAACAAATAATCATTCCCATGCATCCAGGAAAACGAATTTTTCCCGATGTACTGGCGAAAAATGGCCAAGGCAAGGACGAGGAGAACAAAGACGACCACCCCGGTCATCTTCCCCCTGCTGAGGGTGTCATATAACAGAGCAGCGACAAGATAGAACTTCAGTTCGACCTGGAGCGTCCAGCTCACCAGGTCAAAAGGTGGGAGCGCAAAAAAATCCCCGACCAAGGAGGCTTGCAGGGCGATCCTGGCCCAGGAAATATCTGGACGCCCCTCCCCCAACGAAAGAGATCGCACCAGCGCCCAGCAGAGAACCCAGACGCCCAAACTGACAAGATAGACCGGATAGATCCGCACGACCCGGGCCAGCAGGAATTTAGCCCGACCCAGTTTTCGCAGCGAAATCGGAATCACGAATCCGCTGATCAGGAAAAACAAGGCCACGCCAAAGATGCCGAAATCGAAATAGTTCCGGCCGGTGCCGGCGGTTTGCACCAGACTCGAAACAGATGCCCACCAGGGAGGGGGCTGCCCCTCGGGCGGTGTGGTGATGCCCACCGTCGAAAAGACAAAGCCCTTGCCATGCCAGTAGTGCACGCCCAGATGCAGCCAGACCACGCTGAGCGCGGCAATCCCCCGAAGCTGGTTGGCGAAATCGATGCGGCGGCCTGCCGTCCGGTCCTCTTCCATTCCTGTTCCCCTGCCCGCAGTTTTTTTTCTTGAACTCGGATTCGAGGAGGATGTGCCAAGGGCCGGACAACGGATTCCGGACGCCGGACCCGAAAGTGAAACATGGCACGGCCAAGGCGCGCCATCCCCCTCTTTTATTCTGGGCACAGTGTAAACCCCGGCCCGCCGGCCAGGGTCGAGACGCGCGAGGGGCGCCCTCCTCCGCGCCGGCCCGCGACGGGCCGCCCGTGCTCCCGGGAGGGGTGGTGGAAAATCAGGCCGCGTCCGGCACCACCGCCGTGACCTCGATTTCCACCTTGGCGCGCGCCTCCATCAGCGCGGACACCTCGACGCAGGTCATGGCGGGGAAGTGGCGGCCGATCACTTCGCGGTAGGCCGCGCCGAGCTCGGCCAGGCGGCGCAGGTATTCCTCGCGGCGGGTCACATACCAGGTCATGCGCACCATGTGCTCGGGGCCGGCGCCGGCCTCGGCCAGCACCGCGCGCACGTTGCGCAGGGCCTGGGCGGTCTGGGCGATGAAGTCGTCGGTTTCGAACTGCTGCAGCGCGTTCCAGCCGATCTGCCCGCCCACGAACACCAGCGTGCCGCGCGCGGCCACGCCGTTGGCATAGCCTCTGGGGGTGGCCCAGCCGGGGGGTTGCAGGATGTTCATGGCGCGGGCCTCAGCTTGAAGCGTTGCAGCTTGCCGGTTTCGGTGCGCGGCAGGGCGTCGCGGAACTCGATCTGGCGCGGGTATTTGTAGGGGGCGATGGTGGATTTCACGTGTTCCTGCAGGGTCTTGACCATGGTGTCGTCGCCGGTGAAGCCGGGCTTGAGCACGCAGAAGGCCTTGACGATCATGCCGCGCTCGGGGTCCGGCAGGCCGATGACGCCGCATTCGGCCACCGCCGGGTGGCGCAGCAGCGCGTCCTCGACCTCGGGGCCGCCCACGTTGTAGCCGGCGGTGATGATCATGTCGTCGTCGCGGGCCTGGTAGAAGAAGTAGCCGTCGGCGTCCTGCACGAAGGCGTCGCCCGGGTAGTTCCAGCCCCCGCGCACGTAGTTCGCCTGGCGCTCGTCGTCCATGTAGCGGCAGCCCGTGGGGCCGACCACGGCGAGCTTGCCGACGCTGCCGCGCGGCAACTCGTTGCCGGTGCCGTCCACCACTTTGGCGGCGTAGCCCGGCACGACCTTGCCGATGGCGCCGCGCCGCACTTCGGCGCCGGCCGAGGAGATGAAGATGTGGAACATTTCGGTGGCGCCGATGCCGTCGGTCATCTCGATGCCGGTGGCTTCTTTCCACAGCTGGCGCGTGGCGTCGGGCAGGCCTTCGCCCGCGCTCACGCACACGCGCAGCGACGGCAGGCCGATGGCTTTCGCGAACGGGGCCATCTGGCGGTAGAAGGTGGGCGCGGTGTAGCAGATGGTGGCGCCCACCTCGCGGATCAGCCGCACCATGGCTTCGGGGGTGTAAGGGATGTCGGGGAAGTACACCGAGGCCCCGGCCCACAGCGGAAACACCAGCAGACCGCCGAGCCCGAAGGTGAAGGCCAGCGGCGGCGAGCCCATGACGATGTCGTCGGGCGTGGCCTGGAGCACGTGGCGCGGCCAGGCTTCGCAGGCGGCGAGCACGTCGCGGTGGCTGTGCACCACGGCCTTGGGTTTGCCGGTGGTGCCCGAGGTGAACGCGAGCAGGGCGATGTCGTCCGCCGCGGTCGGGCAGGCGGTGAAGGTGTCGGGCTGCGCGGCGGCGCGGGCTTCGAGCGAGCCGTCGGCGCCCGCCTGGTGGAACGGCACAAGGGTGCGCAGCACCGGGTGCTCCACCTGCGCCGCGCGCAATTCGTCGAGCAGCCTGGCCTCGCACAGGGCCGCCACGGGCTGGGCCTTGTCGATGATGTCGCCCAGCTCGCGGGCGCGCAGCAGGGGCATGGTGGCCACGGCGATCAGGCCGGCCTTGACGACGGCGAGCCACGCCAGCGCCAGGGTGACGGAGTTGCCGCCGCGCAGCAGGACCCGGTTGCCGGGCACCAGGCCCAGCTCGTCGGTGAGCACGTGGGCGATGCGGTTGACCTCGCGGGCGGTCTCGGCATAACTGAGCGTGCGCGCGGGGCTGCGCAGGAGGGGGCGCCCGGCCCCGCCACGGTGGACGGCGCCGTCGAGCAGCCGCTCGACCAGGTTCACCGACGCGGGCAGTTGCAGCTCGGGGCGCTCGTAGCGCAGCTCGGGCCACAGCGCGCGCGGCGGCAGGCGGTCGTGGACGAAACGGTCGGTCTGTGCGCTCATGGGTTCACTCCTGCAATACGGCCTTGCCGATGATGAGTTGCTGCACTTCGGTGGCGCCTTCGTAGATGCGCAGCGCGCGGATGTCGCGGTACAGATGCTCCACGGCGCAGCCCACCTGCACGCCGCGGCCGCCGTGCATCTGCAGCGCCATGTCGATGACTTTCTGCGCGTTTTCGGTGGCCGCCATCTTGGCCATGGCGGCGGCCACGCTACGCGAGCGGGCGTCGCCACGGCCGGTGTCGCGCAGCCAGGCGGCGCGGTAGGTCAGCAC
>JAEWVY010000376.1 GCA_023396625.1 Pseudomonadota bacterium
GGAGAACAGAGCCCGGGCCGTCTGTTCGGGCGGCACGCTGTAGGTTTCTTCAAAGGAGATTTCACTGATGCCCTGGTGGTTCATGGAAATGGGAAATGGGTTGACGACGTGCGTTCGCGCTCCGAAACCGCGTCAAAGCGGGGTGACGAAAGCAGCGTTCGATCCTCGTTCGGATGAACTGCGTGTTCAACCCAGCCAGGCGTTCTCCAGCGTAGCTGGCTCGATGCGGATGTCCATGCGAGGTCGACGGAGGAGGCCCCACCGTCTCTGGCCTCGAAGTCATGAAGTGCTCGTGCCACTGTGCGCTGGCACGCTGTTGGGCAGGAAACGAAAAACCGGGAGACCTTGCGGCCCCCGGTTACACAGGCTCAGAGCAGGCCGCTCTCTGCAAAGGACAGAATCGTCGGCCCGGCCACGATCAGGTGATCGATGACCCGCACGTCCACCAGCGACAGCGCGCTCTTGAGGGTCTGGGTCAGATGTTCATCGGCCCGCGAGGGCTCGGCCACGCCTGATGGGTGGTTGTGCACCAGAACGATGGCCGCCGTGTTGTGTGTCATGGCTTCCTTGACCACCTCGCGCGGATAGACCGATGTCTGGGTCACCGTGCTGCGGAACATCTCGACGTATTCGATGACCCGGTGTTGCGCGTCCAGGTGGATCACCGCGAACACCTCGTGCTCCAGCGCGCCCAGCTTGATGCGCAGGAAGTCGCGCACCGCCTGGGGCGAGGACGGCATCTCGGTGCCGCGCAACTGGCCTGCCAACACCCGCAGCGCGGCCTGCAGTACCTCTGCCGGCTCGGCAGGACGGTAGCTGCCCGCGACATCGCGAACGTGCAGGGAAGAATCGGTGGAAGACGTGAACGACAGGGAAGACAGCGGCGACATGATCGGCTCCGGTTCGGAATCGGGCGGGATTGCCCGGAACCGGCCACCCACGCCGCAGCGCAAGCGGTCAGGGGTCGGAGGCGCAGCCAGAGACGGCCGCCAGGACGCCAGCGTGCAAGGCACGCGCAGCCCTTGACGGCGAGAACGGCGTGGTAGGTTGAAAGGGCACAGCAAGACCGCCACCCCCGCACGCCACAACAGCCCCGGCAAGCGGAGCGCGCAGCGGCAACGCCGCGGAGACGTCGGGGATCAAAGCCGGATGGCCGGGATTCGGCACGAAGCCCGGGGCGTAGCCCGCGAGCCCGGCGGCGGGACGCCGAGACGCTAAACCACAGGGATCCATATTCACTGTTCAGTAAAAATGCCTGTGATACCGAATATTGGAATCGCGTTGTCGCGCGCTGCGAGTGGAGACAACTGACTAGAACGGCAAGTTGTCGTCAAACACTGCGTCCGATTTTGAAGGCTTTGTCGGCTTGGTCCTGGTTTCGAGCGACTTGATGAAACGCACCGAGCTGGCCACATGGTTGAAGATGAGCAGGCTTTCCTCGTAGTTGAGGATCGGGTTGTCGTGCGCCAGGCTCTTGTTGTTGCGTACATCGTTGAAGGCTTCCAGCACCGAGATGCTGGACTTCAGGATGCGCTCAGTCATCAGCGATTCAAGCAGCCCCGCGTCGCGCAGGCGCTTCACGTATTCGCCGAAAATGCTGTGCAAGGCCTTGTCCCGATTGATCTCGACACCGCGATGCGCGCACACGGTACGCAGGTACTTGATGACGAAGGTGTGCAGACGATCCAGTGCGGCTTCGGGTTGGTTCTTTTCAATCGCTTCGCGCACATGTTGCGCCACGGTCTCGAAATCGCGTTCGTCGGCCGTGGCGGTGAGGGCATCCAGTTCGGCCACCGGCGTGTCCCGCAGCATGCGTTCACCGAGGTTCCAGCAATCCTTGGTCAAGTCCATCAGTCCGGGCTCGTCAGGCAGGCAATCTTCAGCCTGCCCATACAGGATCAGCGCCTGGATGACTTTGCCGACCAGGTGATTGCCTTCGACCGCCCAGAATCCGCGCAGCCGGTTGGCCTTGGAGGCTCCGCGTTCGCGGTAGACAGCGGCATCGATATCGCGGCGAGTGTGCTCTTCAAAGAACTCGCTGAAGGTCCGGTCCGAGAAATCGAGCACGTAGCCGCTACCCATTCGGAACAGTCGCTCCAGCTTGCGCCGTTCAATGGAAGAGATGTCGGCCATGGTATGTCCGCTGTACATCGACGGTGTCTAGGATGACCGATCGCCCACTACTCATACCGCATTCGCCTTCTCTTGAATCGCGCGGCATCGATGGAGGAGGGCGTCGAAAGATTCGACCTCATCAAGGAACAAGCCGTCTTCGACCATGTGCCGGTAGTCGTCTGCCAACTTTGCCAATGCGCCATCGTCGGGAACCAGGCGAAGACCACCCGAGATGGCGGCGTGGTAGTCGATCAGCGTCCCATCCTGACCTTTCTCAGCGAAGAAGATGCTCTTGTGATCGGCCACCGCCTTCGCCAGTGCTTTGTCCGCGATTGCCGCGTCGGCGAAGCCGGCGGCATCAAGCCGCGTCACGTCGTGCCAATGGCGAGCGAACCTATCCCCGCCTCGAAAGGCGCCTTGCGCGCAGAAAACGTGGATCGCGGTGGCTTTTTCCCAGAAGGTTCGCTCGGCCCGCATCACTTGCGGCGTCGCCTCTGGAAACGCCACTCCCTGCAGGTGCACGGCGGCATCACAGTGAACGGAGCGCAGTTCGGAAGGCTCGCCGGTGGATCGAGCGCCGAATTCCAACATGACAGCCGACGGGACATAACCCGTTCCTGAGGCCAGGGGCGCGTAGTGGATGAACACCTTGTCGCCTTCGACCCGAGCCGTGGCCGGTAGGCCATGTTCCTCAAGGTCATGTTGGAGCCGCGGACCCACTTCGGTGGTTACCCATTCGGCCAGGCGGGTGCGGATCTCCTTGCTCCACTTCTTTTCCTGGCTCTTGCTGGCTGGGAGCGGCGTACCCGCATCGCCGATCAGATCACCAGCGATGGCGCGGATGTCGTAGGTCAGGTCCACGTCCTCGGAGAAGCGCTGAATGACACCGTAGGCCTTCGAGAGGGAAGTGCCACCCTTGAAGACGAGATGTGGGGCGTAGGGTGCGGCGAAGAGATGCCGCAGGGACCACACCACCCAAACGTCTTTTTCCAGCAGGTGAGGTGGGCGCCCAGACGCGTCGGCGGCCTGGACAAGGGCCTCCAGGCGTTCGCCGGCAGAGAGCTGGAAGAACTCAACCATGCGGCACCAGCGTACTGACCTCCTGGGCCATCCACGTCGGCAGGCGCGCACGTGCCGACGCCACTTCCTTCATCTCGGACGGCGGTAGCTTGGCGCGCAGCGCACGCAGCGCAGCGCCGGCCTTCTCAGGCCCCAGCCATGCCAACGCCCGCACCACATCGCCCGCAGTGCGGCCCGGAAAGATCAACTGCCACACCGGCGCATGCCGCAACTCCACGGTCTGAGCCCCCAGCTTCAAGCGACGGCTGGGGCCGGAGGTCAGGTAAACCGCCCGCATCGGCACCTGCGTGGTGAGGCCGAGTGCGTTGGCGGCGGACGCACCATGCGACACGATGGTTTCCCCGCGTTGAGCGGCCAGCCCCTCGACCATCTTGGCGGTCGATGGCGCACGGGAGCCAAAGCGGCTCTCTACCGGCAGGACATAGATGCCGCGACCCGCGCGCATCAGGGCGCCGCGCTGCACAAGGCGAGACAGAACCTGGTCCACGGCGGCCCGGTTCCCCAGGTGCAGCAGTTCCTTCGCGACCAGGGGCGTGCCTTCCGGCAACAAGGCGGCATGCTCTAGAACTTGTTTGGCGAGGGTCTGCATGAGGTAACTCCTGAGTGGTAGAAGTATGACGTAGTTTCTGACAGTTTTCAAGTCGCCCTCCCGCCGGCGAGGACTTGGGGGGCTCACGGGGTACACGGGTATACGTGCCGCCGCTCGGAGTGCTGCTTGCAAAGACTTCAGGAGTGATGGTAAGATATTCTTACCGATCGTAATGGCCCACATGGAGATCCAAATGGATGCTGCTCTGATTCAGGCGACGCTGGTGGAAGTCCTGCAGAACATACAAGCGACAAGCGAACTTGAGTGCCCGCCGCTTGGTGGCGCGACGAAGCCCATCGAGGAACTGCCGAAGTTTGATAGCAAGATATGGCCCGTAGCCATTGGCATGCTGGGTGCGAAGCTCGGGATCACAATCGCCAATGATGTGAACATCTTCCGGCAGGACGATTCCTGTGTTGCGCTGACGATCGACG
>JAEWVY010000016.1 GCA_023396625.1 Pseudomonadota bacterium
GGCCTGCCCGGATCAAGGCAACTGGTGCGAAAGATAGGCACCTTAAATGCTCGTGGCAAGTTGGGTGTTGTACCAATCCAACGTGCCTGTGACTTATGTTCGCGTGAGTCTGCCTGTGAAAACCCCAAGTCTTCCGAATTCAGCAAGTTCATGGCAAGGCGCTTGCTCTACACTGGGCCACATTGGCTTTGACGACGACATTGATAGAAAGAAGGCACACGCCAGATGGCCCAGACGGAAATGGATATCGCGTTCACGGTGATTTTTGCCGATCTCACCGGAAGCACCAGCATGTTCGAATCGTTGGGCACCGAGAAGGCGACCCAGGCGATCACCAAGTTGACCCAAGCCATGGGCGAGACCTGCACGGTGCACGACGCCTGTGTCGTGAAAATGCTGGGCGACGGGGTGCTGGCACTGTTTGCCCGGGAGGTGGACGCGGTCGATGCCATGCTGGCGCTGCAGCGTGGCCATCAGACCCGCACCGCACACTGGCCACCCCGTCTGATGATGCAGATCAAGATCGGGGCGGCACACGGCGAGATCGTGGAAGTGGAGGGGGACTGTTTTGGCGAGGCGGTCAACCTGGCGTCCCGGCTGTGCGATCTGGCGGGGCCGGGAGAAATCTGGGTGACCAAGGGCGTGATCGATGCCTTGCCCTCTGACACCGAAGTGCGTTTTCGTGGGCTGGGGCCGATCCGCATCCGCGGGCTCGTCGAGCCCCGCGAGGTATACCGGATCGACTGGAATCGCAGCGAGTCCTCGGAGCTGATGACCTTGCCCGCCTCGCTGGGCCAGGAAAAGAACCACGAGGTGGACCCGCTGCTGGGACGCATCGAGCTGTCATGGATGGACGCGAACGCCGCGTTTTCCTCGGTGGCGTTGCCAATCTATCTCGGCCGGATGAGCGATGCCGAGTTCGCCGTGAACGACCCGCGGGTGTCGCGCCGGCACGCGCGCATCGACTGGGTGGATGACCACTTCGTGCTCACCGACCTCAGCAGCTACGGCACCTGGGTGCGGATGGGGGGAAGCCCCGGGGAACTGGCCCTGCGCCGTGGCGAGTGTGTCTTGATGGGCCAGGGGGAAATTTCCCTGGGGGCGCCTTTTGGCGATCCCACCGCGCCTACGGTAAGCTTCAAGCTGTCCGACGGTGCCGTCTCCCTGGAACACCACCGGACAGCCTGACTGGAGATCTGACCCATGAAATGGATTCGACGCGCCGCCTGGGCGCTGTTGGCGCTTGCTGTCCTGCTTGGCGCTGCTGCCGCCGTGGTGGTGCAGCGCAGCCTGCCCACGCTCGACGGCCAGCTCAAGGTCTCGGGCCTGTCCGCGGCCGTGATGGTGCGCCGCGACACCGCCGATGTGACCCACATCGACGCAGGTTCCGCAGTGGATGCCTGGCGAACCCTGGGTTTTGTGCACGCCCAGGAACGTGGCTGGCAGCTTGAATTCAACCGGCGGCTGATGCGGGGCGAACTCTCCGAAGTGCTGGGCGAAGCCACGCTGGACACCGACAAGCTGCTGCGAGCCCTGGGCATCGTCCGGGCGGCTCAGGCACAGTACGATGGTCTGCCCGCCGAAGCCAAGCAGGCGCTGCAGGCGTACAGCGACGGCATCAACGCCTTCCATGCCCAAGGCGGGCAGTGGCTGCCGCCCGAGTTCATGATCCTCGGCACCAAGCCCGGCCCGTGGACCCCCGTGGACAGCGTGGGGTGGGCGCTCATGATGGCCTTGGATCTGGGCGGAAACTGGGGCAACGAATTTGCCCGGCTGTCCAGCGCGCGGGTGCTGTCCACCGAGCAGTTGTGGCAGCTGTTCACGCCTTATCCGGGCGAGATGCCGGCATCCGGTGCCGATCTGGCCACCCTGTACCGCGGGCTCGGCGTCTACGCGGATGCCAAGGATGCTTCTGAAAAAGTAGCGAATAATCAAGAACCGGCGCTGGGAAATGGTGTTTTTTCCTTAAAAAAATCGAATGAAGAGCTCGCCCGCTGGGCCGCGGACTTCGCCCGCGACGTCGGCACGGTGGAGGGCAAGGGCAGCAACAACTGGGTCGTGGCGGGCAGCCATACGACGACCGGCAAGCCCTTGCTGGCCAATGACCCGCATCTGGGGCTGAGTGCCCCGGCGATCTGGTATTTCGCGCACCTGCGGGCGCCGGAGTCCCGCGCGCCCGACGGCAGCGTCTTGCCTGGCTTGGATGCCATTGGCGCCACCTTTCCGGGCCTGCCCTTCGTCGTCATCGGCCGGACCGCCGAGGTGGCCTGGGGCGTGACCAATACCGGCCCGGACGTGCAGGACCTCTACCTCGAACAGATCAACCCGGAGAATCCGGCGCAGTACCGCACGCCCGAAGGATGGGCCGATTTCAAGGCCCGGACCGAGACTTTCAAGGTCAAGGGCAAACCCGAGGTGCGGGTCACGATGCGCGAGACCCGCCATGGGCCGGTGCTGAGCGACGCGCAGTCGAGCCACGCCGGCCTGCTGGATCTCAAGCGCTACGTGATCGCGCTGCGCTGGAGCGCCCTCGACCCCGACAACCAGACCGTGGTCGCGGGCATCCAGACTAATCGGGCGCGTTCGGTGGACGATCTGCTGGCCGCCTTCTCGCACTGGCATTCCCCGATGCAGAACGCGGTGATGGCCGACCGAGGGGGGCGCATTGCCTACAAAGCCATCGGCAAGGTGCCGCTGCGCCGCGAGGACAACGACATTCGGGGCGTCGCGCCCTCGCCGGGCTGGGACGCACGCTACGACTGGGATGGCTGGATACCCTACGCGGACACACCGCAGGATGATCCGGCCCAGACACAGGCCCGGGGCTGGTTGGCCACGGCCAATCAACGCATCACGCCGCCGGACTACCCGCATTTCATGGGGCAGGACTGGAACGATCCCTACCGTTTCGAGCGGATCAGCCAGATGCTTTCCGCCGTGCCCCGGCACGACCTGGCCAGCATGCGGGAGATCCATGCCGACCAGCGCTCGCTGGCCACGCTGAAGCTGCTGCCTTACCTGCGCAAGACCCGTTCCGACCACCCGCTGGCCGCGGCTGCGCAGGCGCAGATCGCCGATTTCGACGGGGTGATGCGCGCCGACCGCGCCGCGCCGCTGATCTTCGCCGTCTGGGCGGACGAACTCACCCGCGGGCTCATCGTGCCGCGTCTGGGCGAGGCGCGCTTCAACGCCCAGTATGGCAAGCGCCAGTTCCGGCTCGCGGTCGAGGGCATGCTGGCGCGTGGCGACACGTGGTGGTGCGCCCCCACGACCTGCGAGGCCCGGTCCACCGAGGCGCTCGGCCGCGCCCTGGACCGGCTGCAGGCGCAGCTTGGGACCGACGTGGCCGCCTGGCGCTGGGGCCAGCTGCATCCGGCGCTGAGCGTGCATCGCCCGTTTGGCAACGTGCCGGCGCTGGCGCGCTTTTTCGACGTGCGCGTGCCCACGGGGGGCGACAGCTTCACGGTGAACGTGGGGCAGTACTGGCCCAACGACCCCAAAACGCCTTTCGCCAACCGCCACGCCGCGTCGCTGCGCGTGCTGTACGACCTGGCCGATCTGGAGAACTCCCGCTTCATCTACCAGACCGGCCAGAGCGGCCTCGTGTATTCGGAGCGGCACCAGGACATGCGCGACGAATGGGCGGCGGTGCGTTACCGGCCGTTGCAGCGCGAGCCGGGGCGTTTCGCCCACAGCCTCGTGCTCTGGCCCTGAGGGCCGGTCCGGCTGTGCGTCGGCCAGCCGGACACCGCCCTCGCGGGCAGGCCGGGAATTGGCCGGGGTCGCCGTGCTGGAATGAGGGTGAGCCGTAAAATGACCGGTTGCCCTCCACCCCGCCCATGAACGCCCCTGTCGACGTTTCCTTTTTTGCGCGCGCCGCCAAACCGCTGACCAGCTACCGCAAGTACTGGGCGGCCCGCTTCGGCACGGCCCCCTTCCTGCCCATGAGCCGCGAGGACATGGATCGGCTTGGCTGGGACAGTTGCGACGTCGTCCTGGTGACGGGCGATGCCTACGTGGATCACCCGAGCTTCGGCATGGCGGTGATCGGCCGGGTGCTGGAAGCGCAGGGATTTCGCGTCGGCATCATTGCCCAGCCCGACTGGCACAGCGCCGAGCCCTTCAAGGTGCTGGGCAGGCCCAACCTGTTCTGGGGCGTGACCGCGGGGAACATGGATTCCATGATCAACCGCTACACGGCCGACCGCAAGATCCGCAGCGACGATGCCTATACGCCGGGGGATGTGGGGGGCAAGCGACCCGATCGCGCGGCCATCGTCTACAGCCAGCGCTGCCGCGAAGCGTACCCGGACGTGCCCATCCTGCTCGGCGGCATCGAGGGCAGCCTGCGCCGCATCGCGCACTACGACTACTGGAGTGACAAGGTGCGCCGCTCCATCGTGGTGGACGCCAAATGCGATCTGCTGCTGTACGGCAACGCCGAGCGCGCCCTGGTGGAGGTGGCGCACCGGCTGGCTGCCCGGGTGCCGGTGCAGGCCATCACCGACGTGCGCGGCACGGCCTTCGTGCGCCGCAGTTCGCCGCACACGCCGGATACGGAGTGGGTGGAGATCGACTCCACCGAGGTGGACCTCCCCGGCCCGGTGGAAGGCCGTGTCAATCCGTACCAGACCACGGCGGAGCAGGCGGCGGCGAAGGGCGGCAGCTGCGAACGTCAAATCACTCCTGAATCAGTAGCGATAAATGACCGTGCGACGCTGGGAAATGGTCAAAAAAGCTTGAAATCGGCTGAAAAACCACTGGTGTTCACGCCCCACCTGGCCTCGAGCGGCAGGCGGCCGCCCCGGGCGCGCACCGTGATTCGCCTGCCGAGCTACGACCAGGTCAAGGCCGATCCGGTGCTCTATGCCCACGCCAGCCGCGTGCTGCATCTGGAGACCAACCCGGGCAATGCGCGTGCCCTTGTGCAGGCGCATGGTGAGGGGGTGGCGGCGCGCGACGTGTGGATCAATCCGCCGCCGATCCCGTTGACCACCGCCGAGATGGACCACGTCTTCGGCCTGCCTTATGCGCGCGCGCCGCACCCCGCCTACGCGGACGAGCACGGCAGCCACGACGGGGCCACGAAGATCCCGGCGTGGGAGATGATCCGCTTCAGTGTGAACATCATGCGCGGCTGCTTTGGCGGATGCACTTTCTGCTCGATCACCGAGCACGAGGGGCGCGTCATCCAGAGTCGGAGTGAGGACTCGGTGATCCACGAAATCGAGGAGATCCGTGACAAGGTCAAAGGCTTCACCGGCGCCATCTCCGACCTTGGGGGGCCCACGGCCAACATGTACCGGTTGGGCTGCCGCAGCCCGGTCATCGAGGCCGCGTGTCGCAAGCCAAGCTGTGTCTATCCCGGCATTTGCCAGAACCTGACCACCGACCATGGCCCGCTGATCCACATGTACCGGCGGGCGAGAGCGCTCAAGGGCGTGAAGAAAATCCTGATCGGCTCCGGCCTGCGCTACGACCTGGCGGTGAAGTCGCCCGAGTACGTGAAGGAACTGGTCACGCACCACGTGGGCGGCTACCTGAAAATCGCGCCCGAGCACACCGAGAGCGCGCCGCTGTCCAAGATGATGAAGCCCGGCATCGGCACCTACGACCGCTTTCGCCGGATGTTCGAGAAATTCAGCGAGGAAGCGGGAAAAAAGCAATACCTGATTCCCTACTTCATCGCCGCCCATCCGGGCACCACCGACGAAGACATGATGCATCTGGCGCTTTGGCTGAAGAAAAACGGTTTTCGCGCCGACCAGGTCCAGACTTTCTATCCCAGTCCCATGGCCACCGCCACGGCGATGTACCACTCCGGCCGCAACCCCCTGCGCAGGATCCACCGTGAAGTGGAGGATGCCGATGAGGTGGTGGACGTCGCGCGGGGTGAAAAGCGCCGCCGTCTGCACAAGGCTTTTTTGCGCTACCACGACCCGGCCAACTGGCCGCTGTTGCGGGAGGCGCTCAAGGCCATGGGCCATGCCGAGCTGATCGGCAACGGCAAGCAGCACCTGGTTCCGACCTGGCAGCCGCTCACCGACAGCCGCCGCCCTGGCGCCGGGCGAACGAATGCCGCGGCCCCGCCGGCCAAGGCCCCTGGGGCGCGGGCACCGGCCAGGGGGGCCGCGCTCACGCAGCACACGGGGTTGCCTCCGCGCGCGGTCGGGGCCGCGGTGCGCGGGCCAGCCCGCGCGCGCAGGACTTCCAAGTGAGCCTCGGCGGCCTCATCCTGTCATGAGTGACGTGCTCCAGAGCGGCGCCGCGTTGGACGTGGTGGTGGTCGGTGCCGGTCCGGCCGGCCTCATGGCGGCCGAGGTGCTGTCGGCCCAGGGCCACGCCGTGCATGTGGCGGACGCCA
>JAEWVY010000056.1 GCA_023396625.1 Pseudomonadota bacterium
TTTGTCGTGCGTCACCAGCAATAGCGTGGTCCCCCGTTCGCGATTGAGATCGAACATCAGTTCCATGACTTTGTCGCCCGTTGCGAAATCCAGGCTGCCTGTGGGCTCGTCGGCCAGCAGCACCGCCGGCTGAACGACGAAGGCCCGTGCCAACGCCACACGCTGCTGCTCCCCTCCCGAGAGGATCTTTGGATAGTGCCCCAAGCGCCCCGAAAGCCCCACGCGCGCCAGCATGTCCGCTGCCGTCTGGCGTGCATCACGCTGCCCGGCAAGCTCCAGCGGGAGCATGACATTCTCCAGCGCGGTCAGATTGCCCAGCAACTGGAAACTCTGGAACACAAACCCCACTTTCCAGGCCCGCAACGCCGCCCTGTCGTCTTCGTCGAGGGCAAACAGGTCCTGCCCGGCCAGATGCACCGTCCCGCGGGTGGGCGTGTCCAGCCCGGCGATGATGGACAGCAGCGTGCTCTTGCCGGAGCCCGACGCACCCACGATGGCGGCGGTCTCTCCTTCGACGAGGGAGAAATCGATATCGAGCAAAATGTCCAACGTGCCGGTGGAGTCAGTCACAGACTTGAAAACGTGCTCCACGGAAATAAGTGCAGGGCGAGGCATGGCCATAAGGAGTTTTCTGTTTTGAATCGACGACACTGTATCGCGCTGACCGCATTGGCCCTGTACGTGGGGACATCGGGCATCGCCAACGCCCAGCCCGCCGTAGCCGCGCCCGGCCCCACCGGGGCACGCATTCTCGTCGTGGGGGATTCGTTGAGTGCCGAGTATGGCCTCAGGCGCGGCACCGGCTGGGTCGCGTTGCTCGAGCAACGTCTGGTGCGCGAGCGCATTCCGGCGCAGGTCATCAACGCCAGCATCAGCGGGGACACCAGCTCGGGGGGACGCTCGCGGCTTCCTGCTCTGCTCGAGCGCCACCATCCCACTGTGGTCGTGATCGAGCTCGGCGGCAACGATGCCTTGCGGGGCCTGCCACTGACCATGACGAACGGGAATCTCGACACCATGGTGCAGGCAGCGCAAGCGTCGGGCGCGAAGGTGCTGTTGCTGGGCATGCAGGTCCCGCCCAACTATGGCGCGGACTATGCCGGCCGTTTCGCCTCGGTGTTCGCGGAAGTCGCGCGCACGCGCAAGACCGCCATCGTTCCCTTCATGCTCAAGAATGTGGCCGATGGACCGCAGGCCGCGAATCTTTTTCAGCCCGACCGGATCCATCCCAACGAACAGGCCCACCCGATGATCCTGGCCAACATCTGGCCCGAGCTGCGAAAGCTGCTCAAATGAGCGTGCACTCCATCACGGCGGCCGAAGCCATCGCCCGACTGGCAAGTTTCAGCACTGTCGTCGACGCCCGCTCCGAGGACGAGTGGGCTGAAGACCATTTGCCCCAGGCTCTGAACTGGCCATCACTGCACAACGACGAACGGGCGCGCATTGGCACGCTCTACAAGCAGGTCAGTCCCTTCGAGGCGCGCAAGCTTGGCGCGGCATGGGTCGCGCGCAACATTGCGGCGCATATCGAGCGCGAAGTCCTGGACAAGCCCAGGAACTGGCAACCATTGATCTACTGCTGGCGGGGAGGGTTGCGCAGCAATTCACTGGCTCTTGTCCTGGGACAGATCGGCTTTCGGGTTCATCTGCTCGAGGGCGGCTACAAGGCTTTTCGTGGCGCGCTGCTTGAAGACTTGCCGTGTCATGCCCGGCGGTTGGACTTTCGCGTCGTCTGCGGGCCAACCGGCTCAGGCAAGACACGCCTGCTGCATGCGCTGGACAGTGCGGACGCGCAAGTACTGGATCTCGAAGCGTTGGCCAATCACCGCAGTTCGGTGCTTGGTGCGTTGCCAGGGCTGGCGCAGCCAAGCCAGAAGCGCTTCGATACCTTGATATGGGAGGCCTTGCGGCACTTCGATGCCACCCGCCCCGTGTTCGTCGAGGCTGAAAGCAGGAAGGTTGGCAACTTGAGTGTGCCCGAGAGCCTCATGACGGCCATGCGAGCAAGCCCGTGCGTGCGCCTGGATCTGGCCGACGACGAGCGGGTCGCGCTGTTGCTGGAGGACTATGCTTTCTTCACGAAAGACACCGAATACTTCTGCCAGCGTCTTGACGCCCTGACCCAGTTGCGGGGCAAGGCCCTGGTCGAAACGTGGAAGGCCATGGTCCGCGCTGGCAACCTCGAACCCGTGGTTCGTGGCCTGTTGAAGTGCCACTACGATCCTGGTTACACGAATTCGACGTCACGCAATTTCACCCTGTTTGCGCAAGCAGCGCCACTCGTCGCGCGTGACCGCTCCATGGATGCGATGCATGCGCTCGCACGCGAGCTAATCCAGAGCGCTGCGGAGACGCCCCCTTCGAGTCCCGCGCGGGAATGACGCCGCCCACCAGGGCGCATCACCCCGGGCCCCCGGGGTCAGTCAGGATTGGCCGGAAGAATCCGGCTCGTTTTCCGATGCAGGCCCCTCGCCCGGAGCTTGGTCGGTCAGCGCATCCCCGCCTTGTGCGCCGGCCTTCCGCTCGGACTTGGCCTTGAGCTTCTCTTCCTTTTTCCGCTTCTTCGCCAATTCTTTCTGGCGTTTTTCATATCCATAGTTCGGTGTTGCCAAGGTCTGCCTTTGCTCGAATGGGTTGAAAAGGCCACTTTAACAGCTTGCGCGCAGCCGAATTCCCGCAGCGTGGCTCATGGCCTGTTTTGGCTGCCCTCCTCCTGCCATGTGATGGCGCTCCGGTAAGCATGCCAGCTGGCATGGCCCAGCAACGGCCCCACCACGAGCAACCCACTTCCCCATGGCCACAAGGCGAGAAATACCAGCGTCGTCAGGACCAGGCCCCACAGCACGAGAACGCCAGTGTTTTCATACACAACCCTGATGCTGGCAATTGCCGCGGAAATGGCATCCGTGTCGCGGTCCAGGATCATCGGAATGGAAACCACCGACGTCGAATACACCAGCACGGCGAAAACCCCGCCCACTGCCAGATACACGGCGATGAATTCCCAATTTTCCGGGTTGAAAATGGCTTGAAGAACGCCGGTGGTCGAAGGCATGCCGGTATTGAAGAAAACGGCAAAAACCACCAGCGAAGCCCGCCCCCACAGCAGCTCAAGCACAATCAGCATGAGCACCAGCATGCCCATGCTTCGGAGGTGGGCACGCCAGCACCAGAGGGAATGGAGCAGACCCGGCACCACACCCTGCTCACGACGACGGCTGACGTCGTACAGCCCCATCGCCAGGAAAGGGCCGATGAGCAGGCAGCCCGAGGCGATCGACATGGTGTATTCCGGTTTCGCGGCGAACACCATGCCCAGGGTGGCAGCCATGCCCCAGAAGCACAGCCCATACAGCAAGCCGATCCCTGGGTGGGCACGCAAATCACGCCAACCCAGCATCAGCCATTGAAAAGGCGCGCTCCAGTGTATTAGCTGTATCCGTGCGTGCCGTTGCGCAGGAGGCGCTGTCGCGAGCGCCTGCCCTGGCTGCGACGGCACGCAGTCCGTGGAATCGCCCAACACGGTGTCGCTTGGCGTGGTGGGACGGAGACGGCTCATGAAATCGGGGCAAGCACTGGCAATTGAGAAAGATCAAAGCCAGACTACCAGCCCCGAGTTTTTTGTCCACTCAGGAAAACACCAAGTGCGGATGCGCCACCCGCCCACGCGGCAAACGGCGTCAGGACATCAGGCGCGGAACGCCGTCTCAAGCGCCTGCGCCAGATCTGCCTGCAGATCCGCCACGGACTCCAGCCCCACCGAAAACCGGACCAGGGTACCGCGCGCCAGATGGCTTGGCCAGGAGGGGCGCATGCTGGCCAGGTCGTAGGGCACAACCAGACTCACGGGGCCACCCCAGCTGTAACCCAGCTTGAACAGTCGAAGCGCGTCGCAAAACGCATCGACCTGGGCGCTGCTGTAGCGCGCATCGACAATCACGCTGAACAGACCGGCCGCCAATCCTTGAGGATCGGCCAACGAGGTGCACTGGCTGCGCCAATGGGCATGGCCCGGCGCCTGCTCCAGCGCCGGGTGCAAGACCTGACTGAATTGCGGCTGCCCGCTGCACCAGCGGGCCAGTGCCCGCGCCGCAAGATCGTGCGCGCGGTACCGCAGCTCGACGCTCGGCAGCGAACGCAACACCGTTTCCACATCGTTCGCGCCGACACCGAGTCCCAAGCGCATGTGCGTCAACTTGAGCTTCAGATGAAGCGCCTCGTCCCGGGTGATGACGCTGCCCATGAGCACGTCCCCGCCTCCGCTGGGATATTTGGTGAGCGCGTGAACGGAGATGTCCACACCCAAGCGCTCCGTGTCCTGCCTCGTGAGATCGAACGGCGCAAAGGCCAGGCCGGCGCCCCAGGTATTGTCCAAGGCCGTGAGCACGCCGCGTGCGCGGCAACGGCGCACCAGTTCGGCAAGATCGGGAAACTCCATGCTGACCGAACCCGGCGCCTCCAGCCAGACGAGACGGGTCCGTTCCGACATCTTGGCAGACAGGTCGGATGGATCCATGGCGTCGTAGAGCCGGTGCCCGATGCCCCAGGCGGCAAGTTCACCTTCGGCCAGGGCCCGGTTGGGCCCGTAGGCGTTGTCTGGAATCAGGACCTCATCTCCGGATTTCAGAAGAGCCAGCGCCACCACTGAAATGGCGGCCAGCCCGCTGGGCGCCAGCAGGCATTGCGACCCACCTTCGAGTTCGCACAGGCGCGCCTCCAGCGTGAACGTGGTCGGCGTACCATGCAGGCCATACGTATAGCCTTTCCTGCTTTTCCAGTCGCGCGCGCGCATCGCGGCAACATTCGGAAAGATGACCGTGGACGCTTTGTGAACCCCAGGCTGAGGGGCTTCAAAACCTGCTGGAGGGGTGTAGGGGTGGTGGATCAGGCGCGTGACAGGATCCAGTTCCGGACTCTCTTCGTGTGCGTTCATGCCGTCGATGGTAACGTCTGTCACGGCATGACAGGCGGTTTCACCAGGAAATCATAGCTTCCACTTGGCCAGAAGTTTCTCTGGCGACAGACTGTCATAGCCTTCGAAGGGCTGGTGAATCCAGGGATTTGTCGGCAAATATTCGACCGAGTAGTCTGGCGTGAAAGCAGACACGCCCTTGGTCCAGATCACGGCCGTCCGCAGCTCGGTGATGGGGGCATAGTTGGTTCGCAGCATGTCGACCACGGCCTTGAGGGTATGGCCCGAATCGGCCAAGTCGTCGACGAGCAGCACCTTGCCGGCGATTTCCCCCTTGGGTGTGGTGATGTAACGGGCTATGTCCAGATGCCCCTGCACGGTTCCCGCGTCGGCCCGGTAGGAGCTGGTGGACATGATGGCCAACGGTTTGTCGAAGATCCGCGAAAGAATGTCTCCTGGCCGCATCCCGCCGCGCGCCAGACACAGGATCGTGTCGAATTCCCAGCCCGATTGATGGATCTTCAGGGCCAGCTTCTCGATCAGACTGTGGTATTCGTCATAGCTGACATACAGATGCTTGCCGTCCTCGGTCAACATGAAATTGCTCCTTAATTTATAGCAAACTATTGCCAGCTGACGCTGGATAAATGCATTTTTTGTTGAAATATTTCAGTTGGCCAGAAAAGGATGCCGCATCATGATGGTGTGGTCCCGGTCAGGGCTGGTCGAAATGAGGTGAATCGGCACGCCCGTCACATGCGCGATGCGCTGCAGATACAACCTGGCATTGATGGGCAGGTCTTCATACCGCGTGATACCCACGGTGCTGTCGCTCCAGCCATCCATGGTTTCGTAGATTGGCTTGCATCGGGCGATCTCGTCCGCGCCCATCGGCAGGATGTCGGTGGTCTCGCCATCGAGTTCGTAGCCCGTGCACAGCTTCAGCTCCGCCAAGCCATCGAGCACATCAAGTTTGGTGATGCACAGCCCTGAGAGTCCGTTGACCTGGGCGCTGCGCTTGAGAAGAGCCGCGTCAAACCATCCACAGCGGCGGCTTCTTCCCGTGGTCACCCCTTTTTCCGCGCCCACGGTGCTCATGTGCCAGCCCGGTGTGCCGGGGGTCTGCCAATCGAGTTCCGTGGGAAAAGGCCCTCCGCCCACGCGGGTGCAATAGGCCTTGGTGATCCCCAGAATGTAGTGCAGCAGCCCTGGCCCGACGCCCGCACCGGCGGCCGCATTGCCTGCCACGCAATTGCTGGACGTCACATAGGGATAGGTTCCGTGATCGACATCCAGCAGCGTGCCCTGGGCCCCCTCGAAAAGAAGGTTGGCGCCCAGTCGATGTGCGTCGTTGAGTTCCCGCGAGACATCGGCCATCATGGGAGCCAGGACCTTCGCCTGACGCATGGCTTCGTCGTAGACGGCGTCAAATTGCACTTCGCCATCCTTGACATAGGGCGTGAGCGCATCGCCGAAACTGAAATTTCTTGATCCCAGGAAGGTGGTCAGCATGTGGTTATGCAAGGCCAGCAGCTCCTTGAGCTTGGCGGCCAGGCGCTCGGGATACTTGAGATCCTGCACACGCAGGGCGCGGCGCGCGATCTTGTCCTCGTAGGCCGGGCCGATGCCGCGACCCGTGGTGCCGATCTTCTCGGTCCCTCCCTGCTCACGCGCAGCCTCGCGCGCGACATCCAGCGCCGCGTGAAACGGCAGGATCAGTGGGCAGGCTTCACTGATGCGCAGACGGGAGCGAACCTCGACGCCCGCCTTTTCCAAGCCCTCGATCTCCTCGAACAATTTGGCCACGGAAAGCACCACACCGTTGCCGATGTAGCACTTGACGCCCGGCCGCATGATGCCGCTCGGAATCAAGTGCAGGGCTGTCTTGACGCCGTTGATCACCAAGGTGTGCCCCGCATTGTGCCCCCCCTGGAAGCGCACCACGCCCTGCGCGCTCTCGGTCAGCCAGTCCACCAGCTTGCCTTTGCCTTCGTCGCCCCACTGGGTCCCCACGACGACAACGTTACGTCCTTTGGTCATATTCATGTCGGAGATTCTCAAATGGCCTGCACGATCCAAAGTCCGGCGGCTTCGACGAGCTCCCGGTCGCAATGGAACTCATCAATTTCACTTTCATGGCCTGGCAAGACGCAAACCACCGTTTCACCCCGCTCGCGAAGCGCCTCGATGGCCGCGCGTTGACCGGGATCCTGCCCCCACGAAGCACGTATCGCCGCCTTCAGGGACCTTGGCGCCGCGACGGCCACAAGGGCCTTGACATCCAGGCTGAAGCCGACGGCTGGGCGAGCCCGATCAAGCTGATGCCCGAACACGGCCCCCACCCCGTCGTAACGGCCACCTCGCGCCACCGCATCATGTGCACCCCGGGCGTAAATGGCAAAACGAGCCCCGCTGTAGTAGGCGTACCCCCGCAGATCCGCCAAATCGAAGCTCACTCGCGTATCGCCAAGCTGCTGCGCGAGCCACCGCAGGTTTCCCAGCGCCTCCGTGATGCCAGGCAGCGGCTTGAGGGCTGCCGCCGCTTCATCGAGCACCTTGGCATCCCCGAACAACTGCGCCAAGGCCAACAAGCTCCCCCGCGTGGTTTCCGGAAAGCCCCGCGTGAGGGTCGACAGCGCGCTCGAATCCTTGATCGCCAGCGCGGCATGGACCTCTGCCAATACCCGCGCATCCACTTCGACTTCGGAAAGCAGTTCGCGCACGATGCGCGCATCGGCCAAATCCACCCCGAGATCGCCAACCTGCGCCTGCCGCAGGCCATCGAGTGCAAGCAAGAGAATTTCCAGATCGGCTTCCAGCCCGGCATGGCCATAGATCTCGGCGCCGAACTGCAGCGGTTCGCGGGTCGCATGAGGCCGGTCCGGGCGGGTATGCAATACCGGACCGCAATAACAAAGCCGGGTCACACCCTGACGGTTGAGCAAATGGGCGTCGATGCGTGCCACCTGTGGCGTCGTATCTGCGCGCAAGCCAAGCATGCGCCCGGACAGTTGATCCACCAGCTTGAAGGTCTGCAGGTCCAATGCTTCGCCCGTGCCGGTCAGCAGTGACTCAAGGTGTTCCAACAACGGTGGCATCACGAGCTCGTACCCATAAGCACAGGCGGTATCGAGCAGACGACGACGAAGTTCTTCGATGTGCCGGGCCTCTGCGGGCAGAACATCGGCAATGTGATCCGGCAGGACCCAGGCGGACATGTGAATGGGCAAGCTGTTAAAACGGTGATTTTACCGGGCTCTTGAGGCGGGCTTCATGCCATGAGCCAGAGCAGCAGCAGTCCCAGCATGGCACTGCACAACCCAAAAAAACGAAGCTGCCCGTCACGCAGCTCCATCAGTTGCATGAATATCCGCCGCCATGCGGACGGCGAAATGAGCGGCAACAGGCCTTCAAGCACCAAAACCAGCGCCAGCGCTGCCAGCAGACCACCGGTGTCCAAGTGAGCCGCTTCTATTTTTTGCCGCTTGGTGCAGGCACTGCTGCACCACCGCGCATGGCCTTGAAGAATTCCGAGCTGGCCGGATCAACCACTACCATGTCGTTTTTGCTGGCAAAACTGGCCTTGTAGGCCTCCAGACTGCGGTAAAACTGGGCGAACTGCGGATCTTTGCCAAAAGCCTCCGCATAAATACGCGCCGCCTCCGCGTCACCTTCACCCTTGATTTTCTGGGCTTCGCGATAGGCATTGGCAATGGTGACTTCCCGCTGACGGTCCGCATCAGCTCGAATCTTCTCCCCTTCGGCGGCTCCCGTGGACCGCAACTCGTTCGCCACCCTCTTGCGCTCGGCTTCCATGCGGCGGTACACCGATTCAGTGATGGAGTCCACATAGTCAGCCCGGGTAATACGGACATCCACCACATCGATGCCCCAGGGTTTCGCGCCCTTGACCGCCTCAAGCACCTCGCGCTTCACATTGGCCATCAGCGCTTCCCGCTTCAGCGACAGCAGATCCTTGACGGTGGTGCGGTTGATCTCTTCCTGAAAGGCATTGCGAACCACCCGGTTGAGCTGGTTCGCGCCAGCACCTTCATCCAGGCCCACATTGCGGATGTACGCCTGCGGATCGGCGATGCGCCAACGCACGTACCAATCGATGACGACACGCTGTTTTTCGGCGGTCAGCATCGGTTCGGTCTCCACGCTGTCTAGCGTGAGCAGCCGTTTGTCGATGTAGGTCACATTCTGGAAGGGCGGCGGCAATTTGAAGTTCAGCCCAGGTTCGGTGATGACATCCTTGATCTGGCCCAACGCGTAAACCACGCCAAACTGACGCTGGTCCACGACAAACATCGTGGAGCTGAGCAAGGCCAGGATGACCAGCAGGGACGAAGCAATGAATCCAACTCTGTTCATGTCTAGGCCTCTTCAACGGGTCTCACGGTCACGGGTACGGGATGCGTCGCGCGCACGGACATCGTTCGACGCCGATGAGCCAGGGGCGGCGGAGGTCGCCGGCGAGCCGGCCGGGGCAGCCGGCACCGGATTGTCCACTGCAACCTGTTTGATGATCTTGTCCAATGGCAAATACATGAGGTTGGATCCTTGGCGTGAATCGATCAGTACCTTCGTGACCTGGCCATAGATCTGCTGCATGGTTTCAAGGTACAACCGATCACGTGTCACCTGCGGCGCCTTCTGATATTCCGCCTGCACGGACCGGAATCGTTGCGCGTCGCCTTGTGCCTGCGCCGTGATGCGTGCCTTGTAGGCCTCGGACTCCTCTTTCAAACGGGAGGCGGCACCCACAGCACGTGGGATCACATCGTTCGCATACGCCTGGGCTTCGTTCTTCGCGCGCTCGCGCTCCTGACCAGCTTTCAACACATCGTCGAAAGCCGACTGCACCTGTTCCGGAGGGCGGACGCCGCCCTGTTGCAGGTTGATGCCAACCACCTCGATGCCGACCTTGTACCGATCGAGAATCGTCTGCATCAACACACGCACCCGTGGGGCAATTTGGTCGCGGTCCTCAGCCAGGGCAGAGTCCATCTTCATCTTGCCCACGACCTCCCGGACCGCCGTCTCCGCCGCTTGAACGACAGCTTCGGTGGGATTCTTGCTCTCAAACAGGAAGGCACGAGCGTCGTTCAGGCGGTACTGGACCGCGAATTTGATCTCGACGATGTTCTCATCTTCCGTGAGCATCGCCGACTCGCGCAGTCCTGTCGTCTTGATCACGTTGTCCCGCCCCACATCCACCGACCGAATTTGCGTCACAAAAACCAGTTCGTGGCGCTGAATGGGATAGGGCAAGCGCCAGTTGAATCCGGCACCTACCGTCGCCTTGTATTTTCCGAACTGCGTAATGACGGCCTGCTGCCCTTCCTGGACGATGAAAAAGCCCGTCCCCAGCCATATCAGCAAGACAACGCCCGCAATCAACCCGACACCCACACCCGCGTTCTTCATGTCCGGGGGCTGAAACGCCCCACCACTACCCGAGCCGTTCCCCCCCCGGCCTGCCCCACGCATGCCGCCAAACAACCCGCCCAGCTTGCGGTTGAAATCACGCCAGAGTTCGTCCAGGTCCGGCGGCCCCGCACTGGGACCTTGTCCACGCC
>JAEWVY010000071.1 GCA_023396625.1 Pseudomonadota bacterium
GCGGTGAAGCCATCGCCCCCTCCGAAAACAAGCTCGGCTCCTTGGCGCAGCAGCGCCACGCGCTCGGTCACGTCGGCCTGTTGCGCCTTCGACGCCAGCGCGCCCATCTTCACGCCTTCCACGGAAGGGTCGCCCACCACCACCTTGGCCAGGCGCGCACGCAGCCTCTCCGCTATCGCATCCAGATGCTGGCGGGGCACGATGGCGCGGCGGATGGCCGTGCACTTCTGGCCGGCCTTGACCGTCATTTCCCGTACGACCTCTCGGACAAACAGGTCGAACTCTTCATCGTCTGGCGAGACCTCGGGCGCCAGGATGGCCGCATTGAGCGAGTCGGCCTCCGCGTTGAACGGAATGCTGTGGCGCACCAGGTTGGGATGCACGCGCAGCTTCGCCGCCGTGTCGGCCGAGCCCGTGAATGTCACGACGTCCCGCCCGTCCAAGTGGTCCAGCAGATCCCCCGTCGCACCGATCACCAGCTGCAACGCCCCCGCGGGCAGGATGCCGGACTCGTTGACCATGCGCACCATGGCTTCGGTAAGGTAACTGGTCGCCGTGGCGGGTTTGCCAATGCAGGGCATGCCGGCGAGAAAGCTCGGCGCAAATTTTTCGAGCAATCCCCAGACCGGGAAATTGAACGCATTGATATGCACCGCCACCCCCCCCCGGGGCACCAGGATATGGGTGCCACCGAATACCCCCTTCTTGCCCAGAGGCATTGCCGGGCCCTCGTGGATCAAATTGCCACTGGGCAACTCGCCCGATCCCACACTGGCGTAGGAAAACAGCGTCCCGGAACCTCCTTCGATGTCAATCCAGCTGTCGGTCCGTGTCGCCCCAGTGTGCGCAGAAATGGCGTACAGCGCCTCCTTGTGTTCACCGAGGTATTTGGCCAGCGCCTTCAGGCGCGCCGCACGCTGCTGGAAATCCATCGCCAGCAGGCCTGGCAGGCCCACCCGGCGTGCGTAATCCACCGCTTCGCCAAAATCGATGGCCTCTGCATGGGTCTGCGCCACCGGCTGGCCGTTGAGCGCGCTGCGGAGGGTTTGTGCCGGTTGCCCGCCAATCCAGCGGCCCGCGATATAGCTTTGAAGAACTTGGGTCATGTCAAGGTTGATGGTTGAAAAGATTGAACGCCCCGGTGAGGAAACTTGGGTGCGGCCACGGTGTCCTGGCCACGCGTTCAGGACGTCGATGGCGTAGATGAAGCCGCGGTGGCAGTCGCCCCCGGCTTGCCCCCCATCCCGAGATAAGTATCGATGATGCGGCGATCATGCAGCAACGACCCGGCCGCACCGCTGAGCGCCACGGTCCCCATCTCCAGCACATACGCCTGGTCGGCCACTTGAAGCGCGGCGCGTGCGTTCTGCTCCACCAGCAGCACCGACACGCCGTGCCTGCGCAGCGACGACACCACGTTCAGCACCTCGCGCACGATCAGCGGCGCCAGGCCCAGAGAAGGTTCATCGAGCATCAGCAGTCGCGGCCTGGCCATCAGCGCACGGCCGATGGCCAGCATCTGCCGTTCGCCGCCGGACAAGGTCGCCGCCATCTGCGCGCGCCGCTCCAGCAGGCGCGGAAAAATGGCGAACACCTCGTCCATGCGGCTCTTTTGGTCACGCAGGCCTTTTCTCCAGCGTGAAAACCCTCCCAGCAAAAGATTGTCTTCCACCGACATCTCGCCAAAAAGCTCACGCTTCTCCGGCACCAAGGCGACTCCGCGCGCCACCATGGCCTCCACCCCCGGGCGCTCGATTCGCTCGCCAGCCAGGGTCAGCATGCCGGACGATGGCAGCAGTCCCATGGCCGCGCTCAACAGTGTGGTCTTGCCTGCGCCATTGGGACCAATGACCGTCACGATCTCGCCCTCACCCACACGCAAATCCACCCCGTGCACCGCTTCCACCGCGCCGTAGGACACGCAAAACTCGTTGAGTTCCAGCAGGATCTGGCTCATGCCGCGACTCCAGCCGGCTCGTCGCCGCCGCCCAGGTAGGCGTCGAGCACACGCGGATTGGCCTGCACCTGCAGGGGCGTGCCCTCGGCGATCACGGTCCCGAATTCCAGCACCGTGACGCGGTCGGCCAGGTTCATGACGAACTCCATGTCGTGCTCCACCACGAGAATGCCCAAACCTTCCCCGCGAAGCTGCGCGAGCAGCGCCGCCAGCGCCTGTTTTTCCAGATGCCGCAGGCCTGCCGCGGGCTCGTCAAGCAGCAGCACCGCCGGCTGCCCCGCGAGCGCGCGCGCGATCTCCACCACGCGCTGCTGCCCCAGTGCCAGCGAGGCCGCGGGCTGGTCGACGTGCGCGGCCAGTCCACAACGCTCGATCTGCCGCCCTGCCTCGGCCAGCAAGGCCGACTCTTCCGCGCGGTCCATGCGCAGCATCGAAGCCACCCAGCCCCTCCGGCCGCGACGGTGTGCGCCCAGGGCCACATTCTCCAGCACGCTGCGTTGACCCAGCAGGCGCACATGCTGGAAAGTCCGCCCCAGGCCAAGCGCCGCGAACTCGCGCGAGGGCCGCCCCTGCATCAACTCGCCCATGAGCCTGACCTCGCCCGACGTCGGATCGTCGACTCCTGAGATCATGTTGAAGAACGTGCTCTTGCCCGCGCCATTGGGGCCGATCAAGGCGTGCACCTCGCCCGCCCGGACGGTCAGGCTGACCGCGTTGTTGGCCACAAGGCCGCCAAACCGCTTGCTCACCCGGTCCGCCTGCAGGACCACCTGCCCCGCCGGGGGCAGGCCACGCTGCGGCAGGACAACCGGGGCACCGCCAGCTCGCCGCGCGGCGCCATGGCGCCCCGGTGTCCTGAGAAACCGCCGCGTCAAAGCCGCCAGATGCGGCCACAGCCCATCGGCCGAACGCTGCAGCACGACCAGCATCAGCAGGCCGAAAACAATGATTTCGAAATTGCCGCTGCTGCCCAGCAGCCGGGGCAGAAGGTCCTGCAACTGCTCCTTGAGCAGGGTGATCAACGCCGCGCCCAGCACGGCGCCCCACAGATGGCCGACCCCGCCCACCACCGCCATGAACAGGAACTCGATGCCAATGTTGATATTGAAGGGCGTCGGGTTCACAAAACGCTGCATGTGGGCGTAGAGCCAGCCCGACACCGCGGCAAGCAACGCGGCCAACACGAACAGCTTGATGCGGTAATGCGCGGTGTCCACCCCCATGGATTCGGCCATCACGCGACCGGTCTTGAGC
>JAEWVY010000093.1 GCA_023396625.1 Pseudomonadota bacterium
CAGCACCAGCAGGCGCGGCGCGGGCAGATCGGCCAGCACGTCGATGGCGGCACACACGGAATCGGGGTTGGCGTTATAGGTATCGTCCACCACAGTGATCGGACGCCCCTGGAACCGGATCGACAGCGCCCTCGAACGCCCTTTCACCGGCTTGAATGCCTCAAGGCCAGCTTGCACCGCTTCGACGGGGGCGCCAGCCGCCATCGCACAGGCCATGGCGGCCAACGCGTTACGCACATTGTGTCGGCCCGCAATCGCCAACCGGAACGCCAGTGCGCCAGCTGGCGTGTGGGCCTCCACCGCCCAGCAACCCTCGCGCCAGACCCCGCTGCCACGCACCTGCGCTGCCCGGCCCTCCTGCGCATCGGTGAACAGCAGCCGCGGACGCGCGCCGCACAGTCGAGTCCATAGCGGGGTGTAGGCGTCGTCGGCGGGAAACACAGCGCAGCCATCCGGGCCCAAAGACTCGATCACCGCGCCATTCTCCCGCGCCACGGCCTCGACCGTGCCCATGAATTCCAGGTGTTCCCGCTGCGCATTGTTGACCAGCGCCACCGTGGGCCGGGCGATGGCCGCCAGCCGCGCGATTTCCCCGACGTGATTCATGCCCATCTCCACCACCGCGACCGCGTGGTCCGCACGCAGCCGCAGCAGGGTCAAGGGCACCCCGATATCGTTGTTCAGGTTCCCCTGGGTGGCCAGCGCCGCCTCACCGCGCCACGCCCGGAGAATGGAGGCAATCATCTGCGTCACCGTGGTTTTCCCGTTGCTGCCAGTGACCGCAATCAGTGGCAGGGTGAACTGTGCGCGCCAACCGGCTGCCAACTGCCCCAAAGCCAGGCGCGTGTCGTCCACCTCGATTCCGGTGCAACCTGGCGGGATCCTGCCTCGATGGGCCAATACAGCGGTTGCACCACGCGCATGTGCGTCGATCAGGAAATCATGCGCGTCGAAGCGCTCGCCTCGCAGCGCCACAAACAGGTCGCCAGCCTGCAATGTGCGCGTGTCGGTATGCACTCGCTGGACGCGACGGGTCCCGTCCCCGACCAAGCGGGCACCTGGCAGCCATTGCAGGGCGCGCTGCAACGGCATCATGCGAGGCTCCTTTGCGCCTTGAAGGCTTCGAGCGCCTTGCGCGCCTCGGCTTGATCAGAAAACGGACGCCGCGCGCCCGCCACGTCTTGGTATGACTCGTGCCCCTTGCCAGCGATCAGCACCACATCGGCCGCTGCCGCTTGGGCCAGCGTGTCGGCGATGGCCTGCGCGCGATCCACATGAACTTGCGCGCAACGGTCATCACTCAATCCCAACAGGATCTGACTGATGATGGCTTCAGGCCTTTCGCCGCGCGGGTTGTCGCTGGTGAGAACCACGCGGTCAGCGTTCTTTTCAGCCACGGCTGCCATCAAGGGCCGCTTGATGGGATCGCGTTCACCACCGCAACCGAACACGCACCAGAGCTGCCCACCACGCTGCGTCGCCAGGGGTCGCAGTGCCTGGAGCGCCTTGTCGAGTGCATCGGGTGTATGCGCGTAGTCCACCACCACCAGGGGTTGCCCTTCCCCGCCCAGCCGCTCCATGCGTCCCGGCACAGGCAACAGTGAACCACAGGATTGGACCACCTCCCTCAACGGCACACCGAGCGCGCGCATGGCGCCCATGACACCCAGTAGATTCGAAATGTTGAAGTCGCCGATCAGCTGGGTGTGGAGATCATGTGTTTCGTCACCCTCCGCCACTGTGAAGTACAGGCCATGGGCGTCGTAACTCGGGTTGTGGGCCCGCAATCGCGCCTCCCGCTGGCATGAGCAGGTCCAGACGTCGATGCTCTCGTTCAGCGAGGAAGCGAGCCACGTCCCTTTCGGGTCGTCGATGTTGATCACTGCCGCACGCAGCGCGGGCCAGCGGAACAACTCGGACTTGGCCTCCCAGTACGCCTGCATGGTGCCGTGATAGTCCAGATGGTCCTGCGAGAAGTTGGTGAAGACGGCGACACGGATGTGTGTGCCGTCCAGCCGCCGTTCGGCCATGCCGATCGACGAGGCTTCGATGGCACACGCCCGAAAACCGGTGTCGGCAAAGCGGCGAAAATGTCGCTGCAACAGCACCGGATCAGGCGTCGTCAGTCCGTTGAACTCCACTTCGGGAGGCTGACCAATTCCCAAAGTGCCGATTAGCCCGCATGGGCTGGCCTCTTCATAGTTCAAGTTTGATAGAGCATGTGCAAGCCACCAAGCCGTGGATGTCTTGCCATTGGTGCCGGTGACCGCAAGCACATCGAGGCGCTGCGACGGCGACTCGTAATAAGCTGCGGCAATCGGCCCCGTGGCGGCCTTCAGCTGCGAATAGGTTGCAACGGCGCCACCCTGGAAGCCATAGGCGCCAGCGCCCTCTTTCTCGACCAAACAGGCGGCAGCCCCTTTCGCCAAGGCCTCTGGCACGTGCTTTCGCCCGTCCGTCGCCGCACCCGGCCAGGCAATGAAGCCATCCCCCGGGCGGACCGCGCGACTGTCTACACGCAGCTCACCCGACACACGGTCCCGGAGCCAGCGTGCAGCCTCGACAGCGGTGCGCAATTCGGCCATCAGAAGGACTCCTCGGGCGCCTGCACCACGATCTGCGGCTTGACAGCCACATCGGGCTGGACCGCCATCATCCGCAGTGTCTGCTGAACCACCTCGCTGAACACCGGAGCGGCCACGGCACCGCCATAGAACTCGCCGGCACTGGGCTCATCCACCATCACCGCGACAATGATGCGCGGCTGGTCGATCGGCGCCATGCCCGTGAACCAGGCACGATAACGGTTGGTGGAATATCCTTTGCCGACCTGCTTGCGCGCCGTGCCCGACTTGCCGCCGACGGAATACCCGACGGTCTGTGCCCTTTGGCCCGTGCCGCCGGGGCCCGCGGCCATCTGGAGCATCTTGCGCACGGCCGTCGCATTGCGTGGAGAAAACACCGGCACACCCGTCGCAGGCTCGCTACGCTTGAGCATGGTCACGGGAATGATCCGCCCATCCTGCGCAAAGGCCGTGTAGGACTGTGCCATCTGGAACAGCGATGCCGACAGACCATAGCCATAGGCCATGGTCGCCTGTTCCACCGGCCGCCAGGTCCTCCAGGGCCGCAATCGACCCGCTACCGCGCCAGGGAACTGGATCTGGGGCTTCTGGCCGTAGCCCAGGGCGGCATAGGTGTCCCACATTTCCCGCGGGCTCAGTCTCTGCGCGATCTTGAGTGCCCCCACGTTACTGGACTTCTGGATCACCCCCTCGACCGTCAGCGAGCCGTAGTTGTGCGTGTCGCTGATGGTGAAGCCGCCCATGCTGTAGCGGCCCGGCCCCGTTTCGATCACCGTCTGCGGTGTGATTCGCCCCGCCTCGAGTGCCATGGCCACGGTGATGGGTTTCATCGTGGAGCCGGGCTCGAACACATCCGTCAATGCCCGGTTTCGCAACTGCTCGCCCGACAGGTTCTTGCGCTGATCCGGCCGATAGCTCGGATAGTTGGCCAGTGCCAGCACCTCACCTGTGACGGCATCAAGCACAACGACGCTGCCAGCCTTCGCCTTGTTGGCCACCACCGCATCGCGCAGTTTTTGGTAGGCAAAAAACTGCACCTTGCTGTCGATGCTCAGCTGCAGGTCCCGTCCGTCGCGGGGCGGCATGTGCTCGCCCACATCCTCCACCACCCGGCCCAGCCGATCCTTGATCACTCGTCGCGAGCCCGCGCGTCCAGCCAGTTCCTGGTCGAAGGCCAGTTCGACACCTTCCTGGCCGCGATTTTCCACGTTCGCGAAGCCAACGACGTGGGCAGCCGCTTCACCCTCTGGATACATGCGCTTGTAGTCTCGGCGCTGGTAGATCCCACGAATGCCCAGCGCGGCAATTTTTCCCGCCACCGCCTCCTCGACCTGGCGCTTGATCCAGACAAAAGTCTTGTCCTCGTCCTCAAGCTTCCGATTGAGCTCGGACAATGGCATTTCCAGCAGATTGGCCAGCTTCTTCAGTTTCGCTGGATCGCGGTCCACATCTTCGGGAATGGCCCAGATGCTTTGCGCCACGACACTGGAAGCCAGGATCAGCCCGTTGCGATCAAGGATGCGTCCACGATTCGCCGGGAGCTCCAGAGTGCGGGCAAACCGAACCTCCCCCTGGCGGAGGAAGAATTCGTTGTTCCAGACCTGTACATAGGCGGCACGCGCGGCCAAGCCCACGAAACCCAGCGCCAGGAAGGCCACAATGAACTTGCTGCGCCAAACCGGCGTTTTGCTCGCCAACAGTGGGCTGGACGTGTAGGGCACGCTTCTGCTCATCGCACAGCCTCGCTTGCGGCAGGTGCCTGCTCGGTGACGTAATGCGTGATCGCTGGCGTGACGGTCCGCATGTGAAGCTGGTTGCGCGCCAGCTTTTCGACACGGAGCGGCGTGGCCTGGGCCCGCTTTTCAACCTGCAGTCGTCGATTGTCCGCGGCCAATGTGCGTGCCTCTGCCTGAGCCCGGTCGAGTTCGATGAAGAGCTGCCGCGAGGCGTACTGCACGTGCACGAGATACAGGCCACTGGCAATGACCGCCGTGAGCAGGACGAGGTTGAGACGCGTCATGCCGCCTTCCTTTCAGCCACCCGCATGATGGCGCTGCGGGCACGCGGGTTCGCCTCTACTTCCGTCTCGCGGGGACGAACGCGCCCGAGCCCTTTCAGCGACATGACCTTCGGAGAGGCGAACGGCGCGCGACGGTCGAACACCTGGCGGGAATGCATGGCGATGAACTGCTTGACGATGCGGTCCTCGAGAGAGTGAAAACTGATCACCACGAGCCGCCCCCCCGGCCGCAGCACGCGCAGGCTTGCCTCTAGCGCCTGTTGCAATTCTTCAAGCTCGGCATTGATGAAAATCCGAAGAGCCTGAAATGTGCGCGTTGCAGGGTTCTGGCCCGGCTCGCGGGTTTTGACCGCGCCAGCCACGAGTTGGGCCAGCTCGGTGGTGGTTGAAATTGGGCCCCGCTCTTGTCGGCGAGCAACAATCGCCTTTGCAACCGGAACAGCAAACCGTTCTTCGCCATAGTCACGTATCACCTCCGCGATCTGCTGGACGTCGGCCGTCGACAGCCATTCAGCCACGCTTTGACCGCGCGTGGTGTCCATGCGCATGTCCAGCGGGCCTTCGAAACGAAAAGAAAAACCCCTTTCGGGGCTGTCGATCTGGGGAGAACTCACACCCAAGTCCATCAGCACCCCTGCCACACTGGCCTGGGGCAGCTCTCCCAGCTGCCCGAAACTCTCGTGACGAATGGAGAACCGCGGATCGGTCAACCCAGCAGCCTGCTTGATGGCTTCCGGGTCCCTGTCGAACGCGATCAGGCGGCCATGCGACGAAAGCCGCGACAAAATCAGACGGGAATGTCCCCCTCGGCCGTATGTCGCATCCACATACGTGGCGTCCGGATCGTGAACGAGGGCATCGACCGCCTCGTTCAGCAGGACCGTTGTGTGTATTCCTGAAGTCTGCATAAGGGTCCTCAGAACGAGAAATCCTTGAAGACTTCGGGCATTTCACCCTGAATGGCTTTGGCTTCCTGAGTCTCGTAACTGACTTTGTCCCACAGTTCGAAGTGATTCCCCATGCCGAGCAGCATGGTGTCCCTTGAAATACCAGCGGCCTGCCGTAGTTCCGGGGAAATCAACACCCGACCCGTGGCATCGAGCTCCACGTCCATGGCGTTGCCGAGAAAAATGCGTTTCCACCACTGTGCCGACATGGGAAGGGCGGCAATGCGCTCGCGGAACTTTTCCCATTCAGGGCGAGGAAAGATCATCAAGCAGCCATGCGGATGCCGCGTCACGGTCAGTTGGCCATTCGCCATGGCGCTCAGGACGTCGCGATACCGGGTGGGCACGGAAAGGCGGCCTTTCGCATCCAAACTCAGCGATGACGCCCCTTGAAACACCACTTGACTCCTCATTTGCCGGCCAGATAGGTGAAAAGGCACTTTTCACCACTTAATTGCACTTTTTTGCACTGTAGCAGGAAATGCAGAAGCCGCAAGATGGTCTTGCAACAAAATTTTGCAATGAAATCAAGGACTTAGAAATGATTTTGCAGGCTGAAAAGCCTAAAAAATCGTTTCAAATTAAGCACTTGTGGAGGCTATTGAAAGTAGTGGTTGAAACACCACCCCTTTGCGCTTACAGGATGAAGCGGGAGAGATCGTCATCCTGGCTCAACGCCTTCAGACGCTCGTCCACATAGGCTGCATCCACGCACAGTGTCTGGCCGGCAAATGCGGTTGCACCAAAGCTGACCTCGTCAAGCAACCGTTCCATCACGGTCGCGAGGCGGCGCGCACCAATGTTCTCGGTACGTTCGTTCACGTCGTGTGCAATGGTCGCCAGGCGGGTGATGCCATCCGGTGAAAACTGCAGTGTCACCCCCTCAGTGGCCAACAAAGCCTGATACTGCCGCACCAGTGAAGCATCCGTCTGGTTGAGGATGGCCTCGAAATCCTGCACCGACAAGGACTGCAGTTCGACACGAATGGGGAAACGCCCCTGAAGTTCGGGGATCAGGTCACTGGGTTTGCTCAAATGAAAAGCACCGGAGGCAATGAACAGGATGTGATCCGTGCGAACCATGCCGTACCTGGTTGACACGGAGGTGCCCTCGACCAAGGGCAGCAGGTCCCGTTGCACACCTTGACGAGAAACATCGGCGCCACTGGCACTGGTGCGCGACGCCACCTTGTCGATCTCGTCGATGAACACGATGCCGTTTTGCTCCGCGTTGCGAAGCGCCCGGGTCCTGATGTCGTCTTCATTGACAAGCTTTGCGGCCTCCTCCTCGACCAGCAGGTCCCTGGCCTCACGGATTTTCAGCTTGCGTGTCCTGCGTTTGCCCTGCCCGGCCTGACTGAACAAACCACGCAACTGTTCGGCCATCTCCTCCATGCCCGCCGGGCCCAGAATTTCCATTGGAGGCCTTGACTCGGCAAGATCGATTTCGATTTCCCTCTCATCGAGCTGGCCTTCCCGCAGCTTCTTACGAAAAGTCTGCCGCGCAGGCCCATCTGTAGACACCGCGCCCGAATCCGCAAAGGCAGCGCGCGGTGCGGGGACCAGGACATCAAGCAGGCGATCTTCCGCAGCGTCTTCGGCCCGAGGCCGGAGCACGCGCAGCGCGGTCTCTCGTTCCTGCTTGACCGACATCTCGGCCAAATCCCGAATGATCGCATCCACATCTTTGCCGACGTAGCCCACCTCCGTGAACTTGGTCGCCTCGACTTTGATGAACGGTGCGTCGGCCAACCGCGCCAGGCGTCGGGCGATCTCGGTTTTACCAACCCCGGTGGGGCCGATCATGAGGATATTTTTCGGTGTGATTTCGCTACGCAGCTTTTCGTCCACCTGCTGGCGACGCCATCGATTGCGCAGCGCAATCGCCACGGCGCGCTTGGCTTGCGCCTGTCCAACGATGTGACGGTCGAGTTCGGAAACGATGTCCTGCGGAGTCATGGATGCCATTGAAATAAACACATCACACCAATGTTTCGATGGTGTGATGCATATTGGTATAGATGCAGAGTTCGCCGGCAATCTCCAGCGACTTTTTCACAATTTCAGGCGCTCCCAATTCCGTGTGATCCAGCAAGGCACGCGCAGCCGCCTGCGCGTAGGCGCCCCCGGAGCCGATAGCCACAATACCATTCTCGGGTTCGAGCACGTCGCCATTGCCCGTGATGATCAGCAGGGCCTCGTGGTTGGCCACCGCAAGCATGGCTTCGAGTCGGCGCAGCACACGGTCGGTACGCCAATCTCGCGTCAGCTCGATGGCGGCGCGCACGAGGTGTCCCTGGTGCTTGTCCAGCTTCGCTTCGAAACGTTCGAACAGGGTGAACGCATCCGCCGTGGCACCTGCGAACCCCGCCAGCACCTTGCCATGGTGAAGCTTGCGCACCTTGCGCGCCGTCCCCTTGACGACGACGTTGCCTAACGTCACCTGGCCATCGCCACCCAGGGCCACCTGAATGCCTTGCGGCGTGGTTCTGCGCACACCGATGATGGTGGTACCGTGATATGTATCCATGGCTGTCGAGACTTGAGACATGCGCCCGATGCCAGCCATTTGGCTTGCCGGTGCGGCATGAAAAGCAGGAAAATCAATCGGTTCGCACTTGGACACGCGCCATTTCGCTGATGCCCAGCACGCTGAAAAAACCCGCGACAAGGCGGTGCACACCCGTGAACTGCACAACCCTGCGCTGGGCTTGCAGGGAAGAAACCCAATTAAGCAGCGTACCCGCCGCAGCGAAATCCACGCGCACCAAGCGATTGCACGAAATCGTCAACTGATCCGCCTCTCCCATTTTCGCATTGAGCTTCTCGAGGGTCGGAGAGATATCCCCGATCAGGTTCCCCGACAGGTCTACCGCAACAGAGGTGGACAAGGGCGAATTCAACGTTGTGGCTGGGAATCCGGCGCCTGTTTCATGGGGCCGTGTCTCCCCGTCATCCAGGCCCAGCCCAATGATCGTTGCCGCTGCATCGTTGTCATCCCCTCCTGCATTCAGGCTCCTGAATGTGCAGCGCGGCGCCTCCCAGGATGGAGGAGACACCTCGTATGTGACGCAATAATCAAGCGCCACCAGCTCGAACTCGTCCGGACGGATCATCACTCGCAACAGTGCCAGGCGGGCAAGCCACCAGTCCGTAGCGACCGACCGGTCCCCCGACGGGGCATGGGAGGTCAGCATCTGGATCAACTGATCGGCCCCGGTCATCCGGATTTCGACGGGACGTCCGGCCCAGTCCGCGAGCAGATCGCTCAGTTGCGCGAGCGCCCCGGGCTCAATGGCGGAAAGGCGCGTCCAGTCCAGCCGCCACGGTGGGGCCGTCCTCGTCGTCACATCGCGCAGCACATTCACCGATTTCGGACTCAGCAATGGCGGACAGGACCAGTGCGGCGCCTGCGACGACACAGAAGAAGGTGGTTGCAACGCCGCCATCTTGCTCGCCATGCCTGGCAGGGAAAACCATTGCGGCGCCGAACGCTGGAACTGATTGGCGAAGTCAATCGCCGCAATTTCGAACCGGTCCTGCTGCCCGGTGGCCCGGTACAGGTCGAACAGCGTCAGCCAGGTTTCCACCTGATCGCCGCGCTCGCTCCCCCTGCCCAGCGCATCGAGCAAGCCAGCCTCCGCGCCCTTGTCATCATTGTTGGCAAAACGGATACAGACTTCCTCGAGCTCAGGATCATGGGCGTTTTCACCCACCTCGATCGCATTGGACTTCGAGGCTGAAAATCCACTACCGGAAGTTTCGGCGAAAGGTACCCCCGCAGCCACGCGCATCGCCGGTCGTTCCACTGCCGGAACAGGTGCACCTGAAGCCGGCGTCAGTGGAGGAACCCCTGATCCCGGCGGCGCGACCATCGGTGCCGCCGCATCCAGCGATTGCACTTGCGTCTTGCCATAGCGGCTCCCAAGCGGACCGAGCATGGGAGCCGGTTCTGTCGGCGCCATGGCCGTCGGTGACGACGGATACATGCTGCTGTCAACGGAGGAAATCGCAGATTCACGATGCTTGGTTTTCCACCATTGCATGGACATCTGGGCCTCAATTTCGTCGATTTTCTTCAGCGTGTTGGCGCGCTCGTCCGGCTTGGAAGGCAAACTGCTCTGGAACATGGAAGGACGCTGCGCCGGAGACGAGGTCCCCGCCAGTTCACGGCGCCGCAGCTTGCGCAACATGTCGAACTCACGCTTGCGCACGAAATCATTGCGTTTCTTGCGCTCGGCAAGATCCCTGAGCATCTGCTGACTCTGCCCCGGTTCATGTACTGACGGGGAATGGTCGAGATCAGACCAGTTCGTGGCCGGGTTGCGCACGAACCTGACGACCTTTGAAAGCAACCCGCCGTTATCGTCTTTGGCCATGGCGCCAGTTTCTCATGAAAACCACCGGCCTGGCGCCGCCGCGTCCTTAATCCCCGAACATCTTCTGCTTGAGTTCGCGGCGTTGCTGGGCCTCCAACGACAGCGTCGCCGTGGGCCGCGCCAGCAGACGCCCCACACCAATGGGCTCACCGGTTTCATCGCAATAGCCATAGTCGCCCGCATCGATGCGGGCGATCGACTGCTCGATCTTCTTGAGCAGCTTGCGCTCGCGGTCGCGCGTACGCAACTCGAGAGCATGCTCTTCTTCGATGGTAGCGCGGTCGGCCGGATCCGGAACAACCACGGTGTCTTCGCGCAGATGCTCGGTGGTTTCGCCGGCATTGCTGAGAATGTCATCCTTGAGCTGTTGAAGCTTCAGGCGGAAAAATGCCATCTGCTTCTCGTTCATGTATTCCTCATCGGGCATGGCGAGCACTTCGGCATCGGACAGCTGATCGACGGGTTTGGTTTTCCAATTGTTGGCCAGCTTGGGATCTTTCTTGATCGGGACAAAGGCAGGTGGCGTCAATACGGGAGAGGACATGGTTTGTGCATATGTGGCTTTGGCGGCGGTGGACGCCACCGACTGAGCCATGGAGGGAACGGTGATCTGGGACAGCCGGGAGGGCCGGCTCGTACGCGCTGGTGGCGCCTTCTGGACAGCGGATGCGGCCCCCCCTGCCTTGGCAGGCGCCTTGGCCGCCACCGGCGCGGCGGCCTCCACGGAGACTGGTTTGGACGATTTTTTCTCAGGCGGTTTCGCCACGGGCTTAGGCTCCGGCTTGCGCAACGCTGGCGCCGCCTTCCGGTCCGTCAACTTGACCGCGGGTTTGGCCGCGCCTTTGCGCGAAGAGACGGCAAGCTTCGCCGCGGTCTTGACCGCCCCCTTGGACGATTTGTCCTGGGGCTTGGCAGTTTGGGATTTCACTTCCTGTCTCCTCAATGAGCTGCTTCGCCTGGCCACCGCACTTTCGCTCGGTGCCGGGCGCGACCGCCTCCTGGCTGCCGGCTCGTCTTGCCGTTTCATCCCCTTGGTGTCGACCTTGGAGGGCTCGCTTGCCGGCCCGAACAGGGTATTTGGATCGGCGCGCGATTGTATCGGTTTGCCAGGCGCCAAGCCCATCAGTTGCAGAATCGAGACAAACATCGCATTCCCTGGCAGCAATACCCGGCCACGTCACACCAGACTCTGCTCGAGTCCCTGGGTCAGAATGTCACGCGGCAGGTCGATGCCAATGAACACCATCTTGCTGGTCCGGGGTTCGTCTTCGGCCCACTTGGGCCCCAGATCGCTGCCCATGAGTTGGTGCACGCCCTGAAATATCACTTTGCGATCGGTCCCCTGCATGTTCAGCACCCCCTTGTAACGAAGCATGCGCGGGCCATAGATATTGACGATGGCTCCGAGAAAATCCTCGAGCCTGGCAGGGTCAAAGGCCCGATCGGCACGGAACACGAAACTTTTCACATCGTCGTCATGGTGATGGTGGTGCCCATGGTCATGCTGATGCGACGGGTGGCTGCAATGCTCGCCATGCGCGTGGTCATGATCATGGGGGGGGTCTTCCTTGAGAAAATCCGGATCGATATCGAGTCGCGCATTGAGGTTGAAGCCGCGCAAATCGAACACCTGCGACAGCGGGACCTCGCCAAAATGCACCACAGTCTGCGGGGCGCGCGGGTTCATGTGCGCCAACCGGTGCCGTAGCGCCTCGAGTTCCCCCGCTCCCACAAGGTCGGCCTTGCTGATGAAGATCTGGTCCGCAAAGCCGACCTGGCGCCGGGCTTCCTGGCGATCGTCAAGTTGCTGGGGGGCGTGCTTGGCATCCACTAGGGTGAGAATCGAGTCGAGTAAAAAGCTCTCGGCGATTTCGTCATCCATGAAGAAAGTCTGCGCCACCGGCCCGGGATCGGCCAGGCCGGTGGTCTCGATCACCACACGCTCGAAATCGAGCAGCCCCTTGCGCTTCTTGGCCGCCAGCAACTGCAGCGTGGCACGCAGATCCTCGCGAATCGTGCAGCAGATGCAGCCGTTGCTCATCTGGATGATCTGTTCCTTCGTGTCCGACACCAAGATGTCGTTGTCGATGTTTTCCTCGCCAAACTCGTTCTCGATCACCGCGATTTTCTGACCGTGGGCCTCGGTCAACACACGCTTGAGCAACGTGGTTTTGCCCGAGCCGAGAAAACCCGTGAGGATGGTGGCTGGAATGAGACTCATGCTTGTGACCTTGAAATACGCCCCTGCGCAGAAATATTGGGAGAAAACGGGTGGTTCGGGAGACCCGGCGGCCCCGGATTTCAACTTTACAACGCCTGTCAAAACCTGGCCGTGATCATGCTTTTATAGCTGCTCGCGGCCATCCGATGCTGGAAAACGCCGGATTTTCCCCGAATTTCTACAGTGGCTTCCTGACCACCACCAACCCCTTGAGATACTCGCCCTCCGGGAAATGCAACGTCACCGGGTGGTCTGGCGCGCCGTGGAGCCGGGCGCTGATGCAGCCCTCGACGTCGGCATCCATGCCCGCGGAGGCCACGATTTTGTGGAACAGATCGGCACTGATCCCCCCAGAACAGGAATAGGTGAACAGTTCACCGCCGGGCACCAGCAGTTTGAGCGCCAGCCGGTTGATGTCCTTGTAGGCCCGGGCAGCGCGCTCGGCATGCGCCACCGTGGGGGCGAACTTCGGCGGGTCGAGCACGATGGCGTCGAACTTCTGCCCCGCCTCGATGAAACCGCGCAAAGAGGCATTGACATCGGCGTCCATGAAGGTGGCCCGCGCCGGATCGAACCCATTGAGCACGATGTTGGCACGCGCCCGCGCCAGCGCGGGCGCCGACGAGTCGATCGAAGTGACTTGCGCGGCGCCGCCTGCCAGCGCCGCCACCGTGAAACCACCGGTGTAGCAGTAACAGTTGAGCACCCGCGCGAAACCGCGCCGCCGCGTGTGCTCGGCAAACCGATGGCGGCTGTCGCGCTGGTCAAGATAGAAGCCGGTCTTGTGGCCATGGGCAATATCCAGGCTCAACCGCCAGTCGTGCTCACGAATAGTGATTTCGGTGGGCCCTTCGTCACGCAGCCAGCCCGTCGCCTCGGGCAGGCCTTCGAGCGCGCGCACATTGGCATCGGAGCGTTCGTACAGGCGTGTCAGGCCGGTCTCGGCGAGCAGCGCATCGGCAAGCGCGCCCTTCCAGCGCTCGACGCCGCAGGAGGTGAACTGGGCCACCAAGGTATCGCCATACCGATCCACGATCAGCCCAGGCAGGCCGTCCGATTCGCCATGAATCAGGCGCAGACCGTCGCTTTGAATGTCGAAACAGTTGCGCATGCGGATGGCGCGCCCGACCAATGCGCGCATGAAGCTTGCGTCGATGCGTTGGCCTTCGTCGAAGCTCCATGCACGTGCGCGGATTTTTGAGGCGGGACTGAACGCGGCCCAGGCCAGAAAAGTCCCCCCTGCCGACTCCACCCGCACGGTCTCGCCCGCATCGGCGCTGCCGCGGGCAATGGCCGAATCAAAAATCCATGGATGATGGCGCAGCAGCGAACGCTCCCTGCCCTCACGGAGTCGAATGGTTTTCATGGACCCTATTGTCGGTCCAGCGCATTCAGGCCACGGCGCTCAGGATTTTTCAGCGCGACCCCGGGCCCGTGGATGCGCTGCGTCATATGCCCGCGCCAAATGTTGAAAATCCAACCGTGTATAGACCTGCGTGCTGGTGATGCTCGCATGCCCCAGCAACTCCTGCACAGCGCGCAGATCGCCACTGGACTGCAAAAGATGGCTGGCAAAGGAGTGGCGCAGCATGTGCGGATGCACCGGCACGACCAAGCCTGCCTGCTGGGCCCGCCGGCGCAAGCGCTGCCAGATGGACTGCGCGGTCAGTCGCGTGCCGCGCCGACCGGCAAAAAGTGGCGCCTCCGGTGCGGCATCGCCGCGCAGCGCCAGCCAGTGCGCAAGAGCCGCCTTCGCGGCGCCTCCCACAGGCACAGCACGGCGCTTGCTGCCTTTGCCCTGCACATGCACTTCGCCGGCATCCAGATCGACCCAGCCCCGACCGACCGCCATGCCCGCGACACTCGGTCCGATATCGAGCCCGATCAATTCACCGACGCGCAGCCCGCAGCCATACAACAACTCGACCATGGCGGCGTCGCGCGCCTCGAGCCAGGCATCAGCCGTCTCGTCTGCGTGGCTGGCCAACTGCACCGCCTGGTCCACCCCCAGCGCCTTGGGCAACAGACGCGCAACGCGCGGGGCACGAATGCCCTGGACAGGATTGTTGTCCACCCGTCCTTCGCGGCCAAGCCAGGCATAAAAGCCCCGCCACCCCGACAGGATCAGCGCAATTCCCCGCCCGCTGCGCCCACCGGCGTGCATTCGCCCCACCCAGGTCCGCACATGGTGGCTCCGCACGGCCGCAAGATCCACTCCCGCACCAGCGCAGAATCCGGCCAGCTTGCACAGATCCAGCCGGTACAGCGTCACCGTGCGTGCCGCCAGGCGTTTTTCAACCCGCACGTGTTCCAGATAGGCCTCGATCAGTGGAGGCATGGATGCGGTGGACTCCAACGCCCCGTGGCGTTCGGTCCCAGGCATCGCGGGCATGGAGCGGCCCCTCTGTCGCGCTCAGCGCAGTCGGGACAGCGCCGCGCTGCCGAGTTCCGCCATGCGGTCCAGGAAATCGGTGCCCATGCCCGCATGAAAACGCTGCGGATCGGGTGACGCCAGCACCATCAAGCCAAACGCCAAGGGGGCCTTGCGTTCGCGCAGCGCCACCAGGGCCACCGACGCCACGCGGTCTGGCTCCTCGAGCCAACCCACGGCCTCGAAGCCGGCATTGACGCCGCAATAGGGCGCCATCAGCGAGGATGCCAGGCTACGGACATCGTCGCTCACCCCCTGGGCGAAGGGCTCGGCCTGGAAGTTCTCGCTCACGCCCCAGACCTTCACCGCCACCTGAGGCACCAGAAACTGCGCCTGCAGTTCATCGACCATGGTACGAGGCAAGTCCCGCGCCGCGGCCGTCAGAAACAGACTGCGGGCCCAGGACTGCAGCCGATCGGCAATGATCATGTTTTCATTGCCATGCCGAATCATGTCCATCACCCGGTGCTCGAGCATCTTGATCTTCTCGCGCAGCATCTCGGCCTGGCGCTCTTGCAGGCTCACCGCGCGGTTGCCATGCGGGCTGGTCAACAGCACGGTCGACAGCAACTCCGCATGCCGGCCGAAGAAATCGGGCGTGTTCAGCAGGAAATTGGCAATGTCATCCTCGGTGATCGGGTTCATGGCGGAGTGGTTCGTCGGAACGTTCATCGGATAGCTCTCTTGAAAATGGGGCGAACAGGGGGCAGGCGTGACTCACAGCCGGTCCGGAATGTCGATCTCTCCCTCGAAAACAGAGGTCGCCGGGCCGGTCATGCGCACCGGCGCCGCCAAATCTCCCTGCGCGCCGGCCCATTCGATGGTCAGCATGCCACCCCGGGTTTCGACATCGACACGTTCGTCGAGCAGGCCAAGGCGAGCGCCCACCACCACCGCCGCACAAGCCCCGGTGCCGCAGGCCAGCGTTTCGCCTGCGCCGCGCTCGAATACCCGAAGCCGGATGGCCGAACGGCTCACCACCTGCATGAACCCGGCGTTCACCCGCTGGGGAAAGGCGTGGTGATGCTCGATTCGCGGACCCTGCCAGCCCACCGGCGCACTGTCCACGTCGTCCACCACTTGCACTGCGTGCGGATTGCCCATGGACAGGACAGATACAAAAACAGGAGCATCCAACGACCTATTGACGCTGGATTGACCGCCTTTTTCTTCAAAAACGAGTGGCCAGACCTCCCACCCGCCACGCGCGATGGGAGCTAGGCCCGCCGGATGAAATGGAATGCGCGCCAGGTCAAACACGGGCGGCCCCATGTCCACCGTGACGCGTCCATCGGCATTCATCCGCAGCTCGATCACTCCGTTGGCCACGCGCACGCGCACGATGTCGCTTCCGCACAGCCCCTTGTCACGCACATAACGCACGAAGCAACGGGCGCCATTGCCACAGTTCTCGACCTCGCCGCCGTCGGCGTTGTGGATGACGTAGCCGAAATCGACGCCCTGCGCGGCATCTTCGGCGAGCGCGGACCGCACGCTGAGAATCTGGTCGGCGCCGACGCCAAAATGCCGGTCCGCCAGAAAGCGGTACTGTGCCGCGGACAGATTCAGGCAACCACGGGTCTCGTCAAGCACGACGAAATCATTGCCTGCGCCCTGCATCTTGGTGAAGCGGATCTTCATGCCACGATTATCCGCCGTTCGCGGGGCCTCCTATGACTGGTGCAAAAGCGGGCGCCAGGGATAATGGCCTGCATATGGTCAGACCGTCCCAACTTCTCCACCCGTGGCGCGAACCTGCCCCGCTGCGAAGTGCCGCCACCATGCTGCTGCTGCGCGACACGCCCGAAGGGCTCGAAGTGCTCATGACGCGACGTGCCATGACAGCGAGCTTCGCCGCCGGCGCCTATGTGTTTCCCGGCGGTGGCGTCGATCCGCTTGACGCGGCATCCCACACCCGCGCCACCCGACGGCCCGGCCAGAGCGATCTGCACCTCACGCAGGCGATTGCCGCCATTCGCGAAAGCTTCGAGGAACTGGGCATTCTGCTGGCCCGGCGGGCCGATGGGCGCATGGCCACCGCCGACGACATCGCCACATTCGATCGCGGGGCAGGCTTGACCGCCCAATGTGCCGCTCGCGGACTCACCTTGGCAGCGGGCGAAGTCTTCGTCCTGGCGCACTGGATGACCGACCGGGACCTGCCCCGACGCTTCGACGTACCCTTCCTCGTGGCCCGTATGCCCGAGGAGCAGGTTCCCGTGGCCGATGAAACGGAGCAGTTCGAACCAGTCTGGATCCGTCCCACGGACGCACTGGCTCGGCATCGCGACGGAAATTTCTTCATGATCTTTCCCACCATCCGCACCCTGGAGCGCCTCCAGGCTTTTGCCACGGTCGACGCTGTGCTCCGCGCCTGCGCCGAAACCGAGCAGCCCTTGTGGACAAGCTGCCCGCGTGCCGGCCTGCTGGCCGGCAAGGAAGCGCGCTACATGGAACATGAAGCGGCCTACGGCGAGCTGACCCTGGTCTGCCCCGACGGGCAGATCGTGCACCCCCTGGACTGGCAAAGCGAACAACCCGTCCCCCTGTTGAAGAACTTGCTGCGGCTGACCGCCCCGAACCCCGGCGTGATGACCGGGCCCGGGACCAACAGCTATCTGGTCGGCGACCCCCTCACCGGCTACGTCGCCGTCGACCCGGGACCGGCCGACAGCGAACATGTCGAGCGGCTGTGGCGTGCGACAGGTGGACAAATTCGCATGATCGTCTGCACCCACTCCCACCCCGACCATTCGCCGGGCGCGCAGCCGTTGCAGGCCCTGTGCCCTGGCCACCCTCCCATCCTCGGGCTGCCCTCGGGCCCCCGGGCACGCATGGCCAGTGCCTTCACCCCCGACCGGGTTCTGACCCACGGCGAGCGCATCGAGTTGCGCAGTGCCGACGGCCAGGCCACGCACACGCTCGAAGTGGTTCACACGCCCGGCCACGCCGCCAACCACTTGTGCCTGATCCTGGTCGAGGACGGACTGTTGTTCAGTGGCGACCATATTCTCAACGGCAGCACCACGGTCGTCGACCCGCCCGATGGCGACATGACGGCCTACCTCGACTCGCTGGACGTCCTGGATGCGCTCTGCGCCGAGCACCGTATCGAATTCATCCTGCCCGCCCACGGCCACGCCATCGGCGACGCAGCGGCGGCCATCGCCCGGCTCAAGGCGCACCGGCTCGCACGCGAGGCCAAGGTGATTGCCGCCATGCAGGCCCTGCCCCAGGGCACGATGGAGGACTGGGTGCGCAGGGTGTACGACGACGTGCCGCCACGAATGTGGCCCGTAGCCGCACGCTCGCTGCTGGCCCACGTCGAGCGCCTGCGCGCGCTGGAACCGGGAAATACCTGAGCATGAGTGCACCATGCAGCGAGACAGACGACACGGCTGAAGGTGTGCGTCTATCCCGGCGGGTTGCCGAGCTCAAGGGCTGCTCCCGCAGGGAGGCGGAGCAGTACATCGAAGGGGGCTGGGTGCGCGTCGCCGGGCAGGTGGTGGAAACCCCGCAGCACCGCGTGCACGGCGAATCCATCCTGATCGATCCACGCGCCAGCCTTGGGGCCCCTACGCCGGTGACGCTCCTCCTGAACATGCCGCCCGGGGAGGTCACACACACGGGGCAACCCGCCGATGGCACGGCTTTGGGCCTGCTTGCCACCGAAACCCAAGCCAAGACTGATCGCAGCGGGATCGTCCCGCTGCGCAGGCATTTCAACCGGCAGAGGCTATGCGTGCCACTGGAGAGCCATGCCAGCGGCCTGACGGTGTTCACTCAGGACAAACACATCGCACGCCGCTTGACGGAGGATGCCGCCTGGATCGAACAGGAATTCAACGTGGACGTCGAAGGCACCGTCTCGCCCACGCAGCTTGGTCCGCGCCAAGGCCCCGTCCCGGGCGCGGCCGCGATGCCGCCCGCAAGAGTCAGCCTGGCCAGCACGCAACCAGCGCGCACCACGCTGCGTTTCGCGGTCAAGGGCCATCATCCCGGGCTGGTGGAGGCCTGGTGCGAACAGGCCGAACTCCATGTCTGCGGCATACGCCGCATCCGCATCGGCCGGATCCCGCTGGCTGGCCTGCCCAGCGGACAATGGCGCTACCTGCTGCCCCACGAACGCTTTTAGTTTGGCGCCATCGGTTTCAGCGGCCGAACAGGCGGTGACGCGCCACGCTGGTGATCGCGGTCACGCAGGGGTGGGTGATGCGCCGCTCGACGGAAATCGCAAAGAATTCGTCCACCAGTTCGGTGCAGCGCCCGATGACCTCGGCACCAGACTGCGCGACAGTTTCCGCCTCCAGCACGGTGGGCACCAGGAATACCCCTCGCCCTTCGCGGCCGAAAGCCGTCATCAGCGCGCCATCGTCGAATTCACCGACCACACGCGGACGCAGTTGCTCGCGCGCAAGCCAGCCATCGAGTTGCTGGCGCAAGGACGACGACGCCCCTGGAATCAGCAGCGGCGCGCCGTCCAGACACGCGGGAAACGCAGCGGTCAACTGCGCCCTGAGTGCCGGCATCGCAAAAAAGCTCGTTGCCGTACTGCCTAGCAAGTGGTTGAAGGCCCGCACGCTCACGCGCCGCGACAGGGGCTCGTCCGCAATCACCAAATCCAGGCGATGCAGCGCCAATTGAGCCAGCAGATCCGAAAACTTGCCCTCGCTGCCAACAAGCCGCACAGGTTCAGGCAGGCACAGCGCGGGCTCCAGCAACCGGTACGCCACCGATTTGGCCACCGAGTCCGCCACGCCCACCCGGAACTCCAGCACCTTTTTGCCTCCCGGGGTCTGCTTCAGGGCGTCCTCGAGTTCAGCGCCCAGTGCGAAAATTTCATCGGCATACCGCAAGGCGGTCTGCCCTTCGTCGGTCAAGACCAACTGCCGCCCTTTCCGACGAAACAATTTCTGTCCCAGCCTCTGCTCCAGCAACTTGATTTGCCCCGACAGGGTCTGCGGGGTCGTCGCCAATTGTTCGCCCGCACGGACGATGCCACCCGCCTTGGCCGCGACCCAAAAATAACGCAGGTGCTTGAAATTCATCGGCTCTTTCCGGGGCAGGTTTAAATAGTTCGTTTTTTTCGAATTGAAAAATTCTTAAATACGAATTTACCCGAAGTGAAACTTTCCCTAGACTAGTCGTGTCATATCTTTTGTGATGCTTTCTGGAGTAATGCCATGCGTTTGAGTACCAAAGGTCGTTTTGCCGTCACGGCCATGATCGACGTGGGCCTGCGCGAAAAGGCAGGGCCCGTATCGCTGAGCGATATTGCGTTGCGGCACCATATCTCGCTGTCGTACCTGGAACAGTTGTTCAGCAGGCTGCGCCGTCACGGGCTGGTGGAAAGCACGCGCGGCCCGGGCGGGGGCTACGGCCTCGCGCGCCAAGCCGAGGCCATCAATGTGGCGGACATCATTGCCGCCGTTGAATCGGACTCTCCTGATGTGGCATCGCGTGAAGATGCCCACGTCGAGGAGAGTGACGTCGCCGCCACGACGGCGGCACTGTGGTCCGCCTTGAACGCCAAGATGGTCGCGCACATGCAATCGATCTCCTTGCGATCGCTGGTGGACGAGCAGCTCGCCCAAGGCGTGAAAATCGAAAAACCCAGCAAACTGCGGCGCGGCATCTACAGCCAACCCAAGACAGAGAGCCTGCGGCCTGACACACCGAACTCGGTGTTCGCGCTGGGCGCCGCCCTGCTAAGCAGTCGCTGATACGGCGTCGTCCGGCCGACTGTGAAAATAGTGTGAAGCCCGCCTGTACGCCGGATTCTGTGCGCCCCCTGCCCCCTTGCGGGAACAAAGGGCGTGACCGCCATTAATCTGGGCCGGGGGTCGCCCACCCGGCTCGGTGCTACCTACCCGCCAGCTCCGCGGAACCACATCGACACTGGCCTATTTGGTATTGCTGCGCGTAGAGATTGCCCGTTTCACCCGAACTCAATCGGCTCGTCTCTGTTGCTCTGATCCTCATCTCACGATGGGCAGCCGTTAGCTGCTACGCCGTCCTGTGCAGTCCGGACGTTCCTCCAGTGCACCCTTTCGGGTCTCGCACCGGCAGCAGTCCAGCGGGCTTCACTCCAATATTATCGCTGGAATGCATATCCATATGCCGCAAGTGACATGACGTTAGGT
>JAEWVY010000213.1 GCA_023396625.1 Pseudomonadota bacterium
ATGTAGTGGTCGGCCACATCCTGCGGTGCGAGGCTGGCCGGCCGGCCCAACAGGGCCTTGAGCACCTTCGGGTCCGGGCCAGGCCGGCCGCGCGCGCCGCTGGAACTCATGATGCTCGTGAGGCTCAGGACGCGCCGGGGCGCCGCCAGCGCCAGGCGCTGCGCGATCATGCCGCCCATGCTGACACCCACCACGTGCGCCTGGTCCACGCCCAGCGCATCGAGCACCCCCAGTGCATCGTTGGCCATGTCGCCCAGCGTGTAGGGCGCGCTGGGCGTGAAGCCCAGCTTGTGCTGCAGCCCGGCCCACACCAGGTTGGGCACGCCCAGGTGGTCGAGATGGGTGGACAGCCCCACGTCCCGGTTGTCGTGGCGCACCACGCGGTAGCCCGCATCCACCAGTGCCCGCACAAATTCCGGCGGCCAGTGCACCAGCTGCATGCCCAGGCCCATGACGAGCAGCACCACCGGGCGGTCGGCCTGCGTGCCGCCCACCCCACTGTCCTCGACTTCGATCTCGATGCCGTTAGCTCCTATTTTCATAGCTATACATGACCTATTGACGCTGGATACTGGCGAATTTTCTGAAAATTTCAGGGTATGGATCAAACAAATTCGCGTTCGCGCAGCCACTTGGTCGCGATCCATTTCTCGCCAGCCAGCACTGGCGCACCGCCATGCAGCGTGCGGGTGGATGGGTCGGGCGTGCCGTAACCGAAGAAGACGGCATTGCCGCGCCGGGGCATCACTTCCAGACCAATGTCCGTGAACGATGTGCTGCCGCCCTGTTCGGGTTCACCGAGGTACATCACCACCGTGCCCACACGCTGACCGCCGCGCTGGAGGATGGTCGGCGTGCCGGGCGCCTGGGGGTCGAAGTAGTCGTAGTGCGGCTTGTATTGCGCGCCGGGACCGTAGCGCAGGACCTGGATGCCCTCGCCGTTCTCCACCGGCCAGTTCACCAGCCGGGCGAGCCGGGCCTCGATGCGCGCCACCAATTCGCTTTCACCGCGCGTGAAGAACATGCCGGCACTGGTGCGGTCGTCGTTGACCTCCGAGCCGCCCGTCTGCGTCACCACGGTCAGCGAGCGGCTCATGCGCGGGCGGGCCTGCGCGATCAGCGCCTCGCACTCCTCGTCCGACAGCAGGCCGCCGAACATCACCACGCGGGGATGCCGCATGACCGCCAGCACGGCCACCTGCCGGTCGCCAAGGTCGATCTGGACGGGCGATCCGCTCAGGTCGGGCGCCGGCATGGCCACGACCGGCGCCGCCCGCACTTGCGCTTCCAGCCCCTCGGGCAGCAAGCCCTGGCCCCTCAGGTGTTCGGCAAGGGTACTTTCCAGCGCGTCGGCCGCGACGTCCTCGTCCCAACCCGAGGCACGCATGGCAGCCACCACCGACTCGGCACTGCAGCCAGCCTCGGCCTGGGCAATGATCCATTGGCGCAATTCTGCGGTCACGGTCTGGGAGGTGGCAGGCTTGTTCATGATCGACACAATAAAAGTGGATTGGCACCCTCCGGGCCTTTCGGCCGCGGGACGAAAAGAGGCGTTCGGCCGCTCATCTTCCTCACTCTGAACGCCGACGGAACACCAGGCGGTCGGGCATGGAGGCGGCCGCGGCATACGCGTAGCCTTCGAGATCGAAGCTCTCAAGCTGCTTCGGCAGCGAGATGCCGTGCGTCACGGCGTGACGGGCCATCAACCCCCGGGCCCGCTTGGCGTGAAAGCCGATGACCCTGTACTGGCTGTCCTTCCAGTCCTCGAACACGCAGTCAATCACCCGGGCCCTGAGCGCCTTGCGATCCACCGCCCTGAAATACTCCTGTGACGCCAGATTCACGACCACCGGTGTCCGGTCCGCCGCCAGCCGCCGACGCAGGTAGGCGGCAATGCGCGCGCCCCAGAACGCATAGAGATTGACCCCCTGCGAATTCACGAGCTGGGTGCCCATTTCCAGCCGATAGGGCTGCATGCGGTCGAGCGGGCGCAGCACGCCGTACAGGCCGCTGAGAATGCACAGGTGCGCCTGGGCCCACGCGAGCTGGTCGGGCGACAGTGTTCTGGCATCCAGCCCCCCGTACACGTCCCCATTGAAGGCGAACACTGCCGGCCTGGCGTTGCGCGCGGTGGCGCGGGGTCGCCACGCCGCATAACGTGCCACGTTCAGCGCGGCCAGCGTGTCCGACAGATGCATCAACCCGGCGATCTCCTGGGGCGACTTTTCCCGCAGCACCCCGATGAGCTCGGCCGCCTCGGCGACGAATCGCGGTGAACTGTGGGGCACCCCGTCCACCGGGGTGTCGTAGTCGAGCGTTTTCGCAGGGGACAGGAGAAACAGCATGGCATGGTCCTTGGGAGCGGCCATTATCTTTCAGCGCGGGCGCCAGCCAGGCGCTCACGCCGGCGTCCGCGATGGGCAGGGGCTGGCGCCGGTCATGCCCGAACAGCGGGCAAATCGAGCACCACGCGCAAACCGCCGAGCGCCGACGAGGCCAGTGTCAGGGTGCCGCCATACAGGGCCACCAGGTCGCTCGCGATGGCCAGCCCCAGCCCGGTGCCGGGCACGGATTCGTCCATGCGGGCGCCGCGCGCCAGCACCGCTTCCCGCCGGGACGGGTCGATGCCCGGCCCATCGTCGTCGATGAAGATTCGCAGCGGCGTGGCGTCGCCCCCCGGCGTGGCCTCGACGTCGATCCGCACCACCGAACGTGCCCATTTGCAGGCGTTTTCGATCAGGTTGCCCAGCACCTCCTGCAGATCCTGCTCCTCGCCGGCAAAAGCCAGGCCCTCGGGTATCGGCGCGCATTCGATCCGGATCGCCCGCCCGGCGAACAAACGGTTCATGGCGCGGATCAATCCCTGGACCACCGGGCTCACCCGCGTGCGCTGGCCGGGCAGGCGTTGGGTGGCCGCCGCACGCGCGCGCGCCAGGTGCCAGTCGACATGCCGACGCGACAAGGCCACCTGCTCCCGGACCAGCTGGGCCAGGGCGGCGCTGGCGGGGTCGTTCGCGCGGGCCGCGGCCTGGTCCAGAATGGACAGCGGCGTCTTGATGGCGTGGGCCAGATTGCCCGCATGGGTGCGCGAGCGCGCCACCACTTCCGCGTTCCGATCCAGCACTCCGTTGAAATCGTCGATCAAGGGCTGCACCTCGGCCGGAAAGCTGCCCTGCAGGCGTGGCGCGCGCCCCTCGCGAACGTCGGCCAGCGCCCGCTGCATTGCTTTCAGGGGCGACAGGCCCACGGCCACCTGGGCCAGCGCCGCCAGCACCAGCAATGCCAGCAGCACGCCCAGGGAGGCCGTCAGTACCCCCGTGAACTGGGTGACCGCCGCCACAGCCTCCCGCATGTCGGCCGCCACGGCCAGCCGCCACCGTGCCTGGGGTTGTTCCGCGAGGCGGACGGTGCGCTCCACCATCAGCAGGGCCGTGTCCTGGGGACCATGGCCGCGGTGCACATGGATGGCGCCATCGGCCAGCGCATCGTCGTCCAGCCGCAGCGCGGTGTCCCACAGTGAGCGGGAACGGAGCACGCCGACGCGGATCGGGCGCTCGCCCAGGTCGTCGAGCTGCCAGTACAGGCCCGAATAGGGCTTGTGCCAGCGCGGATCGGACAAGGTCTGGGGATCGATGCGCGGCTGGCCGCCCGCGTCGAACTCAAGACGCGCGGTCAACTGGTCGAGTTGCTGAATCAGGGTGCGCTCGAATTGCCGCGTCACATGGTCCCGGAACAACCCGTTGAGCAGCACGCCCGCGAGCAGCAGAGCCAACGCCAGAGCGACCAGCGTGGCCGCCAGCATCCGAAAACGCAGCGACGAAGCCCATCGCCGCCAGGCAGTCACGGGGCCTCTGCGCATGCACTTTCGGGCCGCGGCCCCCGCGACGGCAACCGTCTCATGCCGGATCCACCAGTCGATAGCCCATGCCCCGGACGGTTTCGATCAGGGCGGGGGGCAATTTCTTGCGCAGCCGGCCGACGAATACCTCGATGGTGTTGGAGTCCCGATCAAAGTCCTGCGCATAGATATGCTCGGTCAGCTCGGTCCGCGACACCACCTGCCCCGGCCGGTGCATCAGATAGGACAGCACCTTGTATTCGTGGCTGGTCAACGCCACTGGCCGGCCGGCCAGCGTGGCCCGGCCGCTGCGCGTGTCCAGCGCCAGGTCGCCGCACTGCAGCACCGGCGAGGCCAGGCCATTGGCGCGCCGAATCAGAGCGCGAAGCCGGGCCAACAGTTCCTCGCTGTGGAAGGGCTTGGTCAGGTAGTCATCGGCGCCGGCGTCGATACCCGCCACTTTTTCATGCCAGTTGTCACGCGCCGTCAAGATCAGCACCGGCATCGTGCGGCCGCTGGCGCGCCAGCGTTTGAGGACGCTCAGGCCGTCCATCACGGGCAGGCCCAGATCCAGCACCACGGCATCGAAGGGCTCGGATTCCCCGAGAAAGTGGGCGTCCCGGCCATTGTCGGCCTCGTCCACGGCGTAACCCGCCGATTCGAGTTCCGTGCGCAACTGCGCGCGCAGCGTGGGTTCGTCTTCGACCAGCAAGATCCTCATGGCACACGGGCGTCCCGGGTCTTGCTCTTGCGCTCGAGCACCATCGCCGTCCGGGCGTCCAGCTTGAGTTTCACGAGCTGGCCGCCTTCACGCAGCAGCTTGACCTCGTAGACCCAGCCATTGTCCCCGCGCTCCAGTTCGACCTCGAGCACCTGGCCGGGTTGTTCGCGCTCCAACCTCTCCAGCACGACCCGCAACGGCAACACCTGGCCGGCCCGCACCGCTTCCAGCGCCCGCTCGTGATCGTCTCGGCTTCCCGCCACGGCCAATGGGCCCCAGGCGCTGCCCGCCAGCAGCGTGGCAGCAAGCACGGCACGCCAGCCGGCCCGCCGCACGCGGCCTTGTCGACCGGAGATTGGTGAGGTGTCCATGGCGCCATTGTGCGGCGAATTGCTGAACAGAGAATGAACGGCCTCTTCAGGTTCTGTACAGGGTACGCGGCGCAACATCCCCTCACTTTCGAGAACACACCGCAACGGAGTCCCGCATGAACCTTCTTCCGACCCGCTCCACAACGGCCTGTCTGCTCGCCATCACGCTGCTCGGTGCCCTGCCCGCCACGGCCGCGGACACGACGCCGGCCCAGCAGCTGAGCCACTGGAGCGCACAGGCTGGCACCCCCGGCAGCGCCAGCAAGGGGCAGGCGTTCTTCACGTCCAAGCATGGCGGGGAATGGTCCTGTGCCTCGTGCCACGGCTCGCCCCCCACGACCGAAGGCAAGCACGCCAATACCGGCAAGGTGATTCCGCCATTGGCCCCTGCCTTCAACCCCAAGACCTTCACCGACACCGCCAAGGTGAACAAGTGGTTTCGGCGCAACTGCCATGACGTGCTGAGCCGGGAATGCAGCGCCGGCGAAAAAGCCGATGTACTGGCTTACCTGAACAGCCTCAAGCCCTGAGGACATCGCCCTTTGCCTCTGACCAGGAGACTCGAATGACTTCAACCCGTCTCGTCCGCGACCTGCTTGCAGGAGTCGCCCTGGGCGCCTCGGCATTGTCCAGCGCCACCGCCGACAGCGGCCGGATGCTGCCGCGCAACGTGCCCGAGGCGTATACGCAGGAATGCGCGTCGTGCCACACGGCCTACCCGCCGGGCATGCTGCCCGCCCGGTCCTGGCAACGCATGATGACAGGACTGGACAAGCACTATGGCACCGACGCCTCGCTCGACGCGGCCACAGTGCAGCAACTCAGCAGTTGGCTGCTCACCCACGCCGGCACCTACAAGCGCGTAAACGAGGAGCCGCCTCAGGACCGTATCACGCGTTCGGCCTGGTTCGAGCGCAAACACCGCAAGATCGATGCGCAGGTGTGGAAACTCCCCAGCGTCAAGAGCGCGGCCAACTGCGCCGCCTGCCACACTGGGGCAGACCAGGGCGACTACGACGACGACAACCTGCGCTTCCCGGCAGGGCTCGACGCCCGCTTCCGCCGGGCCTGGAACGACTGAGCACAAGGAGCCGCCATGCAGACCTTTCCCACCTCACTGGCCCCCGCCGCCCGCCCGGCCCAGCCTGTCCGGCGCGTGATCGACGCGCCGACGCGCATGTTCCATTGGCTGTTCGCGCTGAGTTTTCTCGGCGCCTACGCGACCGCCGACGGCGAGCACTGGCGGTTGCTGCACGTCACGTTGGGCTACACCATGGCCGGACTGCTCGCCTTTCGCGTGCTCTACGGACTCCTGGGGCCGCGTCAGGCCAGCCTGGGATCGATGTGGCGCAAACTGGCCACAGCTCCGGCGTGGCTGAAATCCCTGAAACTGCTGGCCCTCGGAAAGGGCGCCGGCGTCCAATGGCGTCAGGGACAGAACCTGCTGATGGCCCTGGCCGGCGTGGCGCTTCTGGGACTCGTGGTTCCGCTGACCCTCAGTGGCTATGCCACCTATCACGACTGGGGCGATGTCCTGGGAGGTGACTGGGTGGAAGAAGTCCACGAATTTTTCGGAGAAACCTACCTCTGGATCGTGCTGGGCCACCTGGCATTGATCGCCACCTTGAGTGCGCTGCGTCGCAAGAACCAGGCACTGCCCATGCTGACCGGAAAAATCCCCGGCCCGGGCCCAGACTTGGTGCAAAAGAACCGGGTCGGATTGGCCGTGCTGTTGCTGGCCGCGGTCGGGGCGTATGGAACCTGGGAATGGCAGCATTCGCCGAACGGCCTGGTCACCACTGGATCGACAGCGGTCTCCCGATCCGTCGATGACCACCGGCATGACGACTGATTTTCGGCAACCCCATCTGGAGCAACCCTCATGAAAACCTACATGTGCGTGGTCTGTGGCTTTGTCTACGACGAGGCCTCGGGCCGGCCCGAGGACGGCATTCCCCCCTCGACACCCTGGGCGAACGTGCCCGACGGCTGGCGGTGCCCGGAATGCAACGTCGGCAAGGCCGATTTCGTGCTGGTCGAGCTCTGAACCGACGGGCCCAGCCTATTTCAGATCACCCGCCAGCGAGGCCAGTGTCTCGGCGCCAAGGCTCACGTGGGCCGGGTAGTTCGTGTGGTCGCATCCCAGCTTCACTGCGGCCCCCGCCTTGATGGCAGCCCGCATAGCCGGCGTGAACTCGAAGCGCACGAAGTGCACGGC
>JAEWVY010000223.1 GCA_023396625.1 Pseudomonadota bacterium
CCCCACGGAGCACCCCGTGAGACGCACTGTCAACGGCCTGCGCGACGCCGCTGCGGACCGTTGAATCGGCAGCGTGGCGGCGGCCTGGTGACCACGGTTATGTTGTGGAACGGGTGCCGCTGGGCCCGGAATACGACGACTGCCACAACCCACGGGCATTGAGCTATGGCGACAGAACGAGACAGGCCGGGGTGCCCGGCCAACAGGCGCAGCTTGTTCAGGTGGCATGACTGGAAGCGTGCTCCCCATCTTCGGTTGAACCTCCCTACTTGACCTGTGATGAGCTTGGCGCGACGTAAATGGCGAAATGTTGCTACCTAAATCCCGGAATCAGCCCGAATGCGCTCCCCTGGCGTCCACTCAGTCTTTCGGCGACGTTACGGCCTTGATGCCGTCGGATGAATTGCGGTATTCGAACGCGAACACGGCGGCTTCCACGCGGGAGCGTAGATTGAGTTTGTCCATGATGTGGCGCACGTGCAGCTTGACCGTGTTGTGGCTGATGTTCAACGCCTGGGCGATGACCTTGTTGCTCTGGCCGCGGGCCACGTGGTCGAGCACCTCGCGCTCGCGTTCGGTGAGCGAGGCCACCAGATCGCCCTTGACGGAACCCTTGGGGCCGGTTTGCAGGATCTGCGCCAGCTTGAGCGTCATCACCGGCGCCACCACCATCTCGCCGCGCGCGGCGCGGGCGATGGCGTCGATCACTTCCTCGGGTTCCATGTCCTTGAGCAGGTAGCCGCGCACGCCGGCGCGCAACGCGGCGGAGAGGTCGTCCTCGCTGTCGCTCATGGTCAGGATCACCACCGGGGTTTCGCAGCCCTGCGCGCGGACCTGACGCAGCACGCCCAGGCCATCGATGCTGCCCAGGCGCAGATCGAGCACCATCAGATCGGGCTGCGCCTCGCGCAGCAGCACCACCAACTGACTGGGGTCGCCCGTGGCGCCCACGACTTTCATGCCGCCGCGCTGCTCCAGCAGTTCGGTCAGGCCGCTGCGGCACAGGGAATGGTCGTCCACCAGGACCACGCGCGTGGGAGCCGTCATGCGTGTGCCTCCACCCCGGCGGAAGACGTGCCGGGCAGCACCAGGCGCACGCGCGTGCCGCCAGCGGCGTTAGGGGTCACTTCGATCTGACCACCCAGCCGGCGCGCCCGCCCCTGCATGATGTCCAGCCCCAGGTGGGTGGAGGCGGTGTCGGCGGGCAGGGCAGCGGACGTGGCCATGCCCCGGCCGTCGTCCTCGATCAGGAATTCCAGGCCCGCGCCGGTGCGCTGGATGCTCAGCACGGCGTGCGCGGCCATCGAATGCTTGGCGATGTTGGCCAGGGATTCCTGGACGATGTGAAACACCTGCACCTCCTGTTCGTCGGTCAGGCCCAGATTCTGCATCGAATTGCGGATTTCAAGGGTGATCCCGGTGCGGTCGAAAAAGCCGTCCGCGATGCCCTGCAGCGCATGCAGCAGGCCCAGCGGGTCCATGCGCGTGCGAAAGAAGGTCATCACCTCGCGCAGGTTGTCGTGCACCTCGCCCACGGCCTTCCTCACGTCTCCCAGGTACTTGAGGGAGCGGGGGTCGTCGTGCGCCAGCACGGCATCGTGCAGCAGCGGCAAGCGCATCTTCACGTAGGCCAGGGTCTGTGCGATGGCGTCGTGCACCTCGTTCACCAGTTCCTGGCGCTCCTTCATCACGGTCAGGCGCAACCGTTCGCGCTCGATGCCCGCGTTGTGCAGCGTCAGGCCCAGCAGCTGCCCGATCAGGCGCAGCATGTTCTCCGTCTCAGGGGTCAGCGGTGTCGCCCGCTCGAAGAACAGGGTGTAGATGCCCAGCACCTCGGCGCCATGACGCAGCGAGATGGCCAGCACGCGCTGGCACTGCAACCCGAAGTAACCCTGCGCGTGGCTGTGCCGCTCGCAGGCACGCACATCCTCCACCCAGGCCAGCACATCCTGCCCGGCGGCCACGCCGCACATGCCGCAGTCGCGCGGCACCAGCCGCTCGGACGCCAGCACCTGAGGCGGCAGCCCCTGCTGCGCCAGCAGCCGCATGTGCTCGCCGTCATCGGACAGCACCCGCACTGCCCCGGCCTGGGCTCCGGCCAGCGCCAGGATGGAGGTAAGGAACTGCTCCAGCAGCGGTTCCAGATCCTGGCCCGGCACAGGCTCGCCACCGCCCGCACTGGCAGGCGCGAGGGTCGTCCCGGGAGACGCGACCGGCACGGAGCTGAAGGTGGCTGTCATGGTGAGCAAGGTTCTCCGGACATGTTAATATATTACCAATAACTGATATATCGTACAAACCCGCAGGCGGCCGCGTGGCACGGACGCTACCCATTTGGGCTACGCCGGATCACCCGTGGCGGCTATAGACGGGTCTGGGTACCCTTGCCTTTAATAGGGTCACTTTGGCTGTTCCCGTTGTCGTTCCTCTCGCGAGAAGCACTTCCATCGCATGTCCGCCGCACCGCTCCACGACCCCACCGCCGCCGTGCTGGCCGACGCCACCACCGAGACGCGCACCACCACGTGCTACATGTGCGCCTGCCGTTGCGGCATCCGCGTGCACCTGCGCAACGGCGAGGTGCGCTACATCGAGGGCAACCCCGAACACCCGCTGAACCAGGGCGTGATCTGCGCCAAGGGCTCGTCGGGCATCATGAAGCAGTATTCGCCGGCCCGCCTGACGCAGCCGCTCCGGCGCAAGGCCGGCAGCGAGCGCGGAGCCGGGGAATTCGAGCCCATCTCCTGGGACGAGGCGTTCGACACGCTGGAAAAGCGTCTGGCCCATTTGCGCGCCACCGACCCCAGGCAGTTCGCGCTGTTCACCGGGCGCGACCAGATGCAGGCCCTCACCGGGCTGTTCGCGCGCCAGTTCGGCACGCCCAACTACGCCGCGCACGGGGGCTTCTGCTCGGTCAACATGGCCGCCGGCATGATCTACACCATCGGCGGCTCGTTCTGGGAGTTCGGCGGCCCCGACCTGGAACGCGCCAAGCTGTTCGTCATGATCGGCACGGCCGAGGACCACCACTCCAACCCGATGAAGCGCGAACTGTCCAGGTTCAAGCGCAACGGCGGACGCTTCGTGTCCATCAACCC
>JAEWVY010000302.1 GCA_023396625.1 Pseudomonadota bacterium
CAGCACACCCTTCGCCTGTTGCTGGCCGGTGTCATTGTGGGCGTGGTGCTGGGCGCCATGACCTCGCTGGTGCTGCTGTTCTCGCCTGACTCGCTGCAGGCCATGCAGGCCTTCATGCTCGGTACCACCGGCTTCGTCGGCTGGACGGCGTTTGGCCTGATGGCGGCCGTCTGGGTGCTGTGCCTGCTCGCGGCGTGGGGGCTGGCGCGCGTGCTGGACGGCCTCAGCCTGGGCGAGGCGACCGCGCGCAGCCTGGGCCTGCCGCTGGCGCCGCTGCGCGCCGCACTGGTGGCGGTGCTGGCGCTGGCCACCGGCACGGCCGTGGCGCAGACCGGCCTCATCGCCTTCGTCGGCCTGGCCGCGCCGCACCTGGTCCGTGCCATGGTCAAGGTGACGCACGGGCCGCTCATGGGCCTGGCCAGCCTGGTGGGCGCGGTGCTGCTCGCCATCGCCGATCTGCTGGCGCGCGGCCTGATCGCACCGCAGGAGTTGCCGGTGGGCGTGCTGACCGCGGTGCTGGGGGGGGGCTATCTGTTGTGGCTGATGCACCAGCGTACCCGTGGCGTGAGCGAGGGAGGGGGACGATGAACGCGCCCGTGCTTCGGGCCACGGCCTTGCGTGCTGGCTACGGTGAGTCGTCGATCCTGCAGGGGTTGGATCTTTCCCTGGCAGGTGGCCGCTGGACCAGCATCGTCGGTCCCAATGGCGCCGGCAAGTCCACACTGCTCAAGGCGCTGGCCGGCTTGCTCAGGGCCGACGGCCAGCTTGAACTGATGGGCCGGCCGATGGCCGACTGGAGCCGCGGCGAACGCGCGCGTGCCATGGCCTGGTTGGGTCAGGGCGAGACTGCGGCCGATGATCTGGCGGTCTATGACGTGGCCATGCTTGGGCGCTTGCCGCACCAGTCCTGGATGGCGCCCGCCAGCGCGGCCGACCATGATGCGGTGGAGCAGGCGCTGCGCGCCACCCAGGCCTGGGACTGGCGTGGGCGCAGTTTGGGGCAACTCTCCGGGGGAGAGCGTCAGCGCGTGCTGCTGGCCCGCGCGCTCGCGGTGCAGGCCCAGGTGCTGCTCATGGATGAGCCGCTGGCCAACCTGGACCCCCCGCACCAGGCTGACTGGCTGCGTCTGGTACGGGAGCTGGTGGCTGCCGGCAGGACGGTGGTCAGCGTGCTGCACGAAATCTCCATGGCCTTGCACGCTGACGATCTTGTCGTCATGCAGCAGGGTCGCGTTCTGTACCAGGGCCCCTGCGCCGACGCGCGTGCCCACCGTGCGTTGACCCAGGTATTCGACCACCGCATCGCCATTCATCCATTGGCTGGGCAATGGGTGGCGCTGCCCATGCCTTGAAGGAGGCTACTCCATGCAACTCGAATCTCCCCCGACCGAACGACGCTACGAGAAGGCCGAAGGGCTGCGCCGTGGCCTGATCATCGTCAACACAGGCGACGGCAAGGGCAAGAGCACGGCCGCGTTCGGCCTGGCACTGCGCGCGCACGGCCGAGGCAAGGCCGTGAAGATCTACCAGTTTATGAAGGTGCCGAGCGCGCGCTTCGGCGAGCATCGCATGCTCGAGCAAATCGGCCTGCCGATCGAAGGGTTGGGCGACGGCTTCTCCTGGAAAAGCCGCGACCTCGACCAATCCGCCCAGCTTGCCCGGGACGGCTGGGAAAAGGCCAAGACGGCCATCCAGTCCGGCGAGTATTTTCTCGTTGTGCTCGATGAGATCACCTACCCGCTGATCTACGGGTGGCTGCCCTTGCAGGACGTGCTGGACACGCTGCGCAGCCGTCCAGGGCATGTGCATGTCTGCCTCACTGGTCGGCGTTGTCCGCTCGAGCTCGTCGAGCTGGCCGACACGGTCACCGAGATGGTCAAGGTCAAGCACGCGTTCAACGCCGGCGTGCCGGCGCAACGTGGCATCGAAGACTGACATGCTCGACCTGCCTGGACGGCATCCTGCCGAGGACTCGCGCAGATGCACCGCGACCGTGACTAGGGTCTTGCGCTGCTCCAGTGCGGTGGGGGCGGCTTGCTGATGCCGACCCTGGAAATCACCGTGATGTCAGGTGCCGTGCTGGTGGCGCTGGCCATCGACCGGTGGCTCGGCGAGCCACCGGCATGGCTGCATCCCGTCGTCTGGATCGGAAACTGCCTTGACCGTGCCGGGAGTCGGGTTGCGCCTGTTGTCGGGGCCGGTGTGGCGGCAACCGATGTCGCCAGCCTGCTGCGTGGTGCGCTGGCTTGGTGGGCGGGTGCTGTGCTCGTGGGGGGCATCGCGTTAGGACTCCAGGCACTGTTGGTGGCCCTGCCGGTCTGGCTGGCTGTCCCGAGCCTGGGCCTGTTGCTCAAGCCGCTGTTGGCCTGGCGGATGCTGCATGACGAGGTGAGGGCGGTGGAGGCCGCCCTTGACGAGTCGCTGGCCGCGGGCCGCGCGAGACTGGCCGGGTTGGTCAGCCGCGACGTGACCCAGCTCAGCGAAAGCGCGGTGCGCGAGAGCGCCATCGAATCGCTCGCAGAGAATCTGAACGACTCGGTTGTCGCGCCATTGTTCTGGTTTGCTGTCGCCGGACTGCCTGGCGCGGCGTTCTACCGCTTTGCCAACACCGCCGATGCGATGTGGGGTTACCGTGGCGAGCGGAATGGGCGCATCTGGGAATGGGCTGGAAAATGGGCGGCACGCGCCGATGACCTGCTTTCCTGGCTACCCGCGCGACTGACTGCGGGCCTGCTTGCCCTGGCAGCTGGTGGTCTGTCGTGGGCCGCCTTGCGCCGCGAGGCCGCGCGCACGCCATCGCCAAACGGCGGTTGGCCAATGGCCGCGATGGCACTGGCGTTGAACCGCCGTCTGGGCAAGCCCGGGGTCTACACGCTGCACGAGGCGGCGCCGACACCGCAACCGGGTGATGGGGCCCGCGCCTGTGCCCTGGCCGGGCGCACGGTCGCGCTGCTGACTGGTTTGTTCTTGTTGTTGCTTGGTCTGGCCATGGCGGGGAGGCTGCATGACTGAGCGCTCATCAGTCGGTCTGGTCCACGGTGGTCCGGACGCGTTCGGGGTTCCGCGGCACGATTTTTCCACCAACAGCAACGCCTGCGGTCCCTGCCCCGAGGTGCTCGCGGCTGTGCGGGCGGCGGATGCGACCCGCTACCCCGATCCGGCTTACAGTGCGCTGCGCGAGGCCTTGGCCACCTGGCACGCGGTCGACCCTGCACGTATCGTGCTCGCCGGCAGTGCCAGCGAATTCATTTTCCGCATCAGTGGCGCCGTGGCACGGACGGGGTCAGGTCGGGTGTGGTTGCCAGTGCACGGCTATGGTGACTATGCGCGGGCCGCCGAGGCCTGGGGCCTGGAGCCCACTGCGCAGCCCGAGGCAGCGCAACTGCTCTGGGTCTGTGATCCAGCCAGCCCACTGGCTTGCCCGCACGAAAACCTCGCTGCGCTGGTGGACAACCTGACCAAAGCTCAGGCTTGTGTGCTCGACTTGGCCTACGAGCCGCTGCGGCTGAGCGGCACGCTGGCGCTGTCGAGCGCGCAGCGCGAGCGTGTCTGGCAGCTGTGGACGCCGAACAAGGCGCTGGGGCTGACGGGGGTGCGTGCGGCCTATGCTATTGCCCCTGTGGGTGCCGGGGCGTTGGTCCAGCGGCTGGCGCGGCTCGCGCCGTCCTGGCCGGTGGGTGCGCATGGCGTGGCGTTGCTCGATGCCTGGACGCGGCCCTCGGTCCGGGACTGGCTCGCGCACAGCCGGGACCGATTGCGCGACTGGAAGGCGCGGCAGCTCGCCTGTTGCGAGACGCTGGGCTGGAGTGTCCAGCCCAGTGTGGCCAATTTCTTCTGCGCCAAGCCGCCCAACCGCGACCTCACCGCCCACCTGGAACGCTTGCGCACACGGGGCATCAAGCTGCGCGATACCAGCTCGTTTGGCTTGCCCGGGCGCTTGCGGCTGGGCGTTCTGGCACCGGCAGCGCAGGACGCTTTGATGGCCGCATGGACTTCGATCGAGGTGAAACAAGAATGACAGCGAAGTGCGTGATGGTGCTTGGCACCACCAGCGGCGCCGGCAAGAGCTGGCTGGCCACCGCACTGTGCCGCTGGTACGCGCGGCAGGGTCTGAAGGTCGCGCCGTTCAAGGCACAGAACATGAGCAACAACGCGCGCGTTGTTCCCACGCCCGCCGGTGGCGGCGGCGAGATCGGTTCGGCCCAGTATTTTCAGGCCCTGGCTGCGCGCGCCGTGCCCGAGGTGCGCATGAACCCGCTGTTGCTCAAGCCCGAGGCCGACACACGAAGCCAGGTCGTGCTGCTCGGCGAGGTGGATCCGGAGCTTATGGTGCTGCCTTGGCGCAGTCGCAGCGCGCGCGTCTGGCCACAGATCGCCGCGGCGCTCGATGCGCTGCGCGCCGAGAACGACGTGGTGGTGATCGAGGGCGCCGGCTCGCCGGCCGAAATCAATTTACACGCCAGCGACATCGTCAACATGCGCGTCGCCAGGCATGCCGATGCGCGCTGCCTGCTTGTCACCGACATTGACCGTGGCGGCGCCTTTGCTCACCTGTACGGCACTTGGGCGCTGATCCCCGAGGACGAGCGCGCGCTGATCCGTGGCTTCGTACTCAACAAGTTTCGCGGCGATGCCTCGCTGCTCGCACCGGCGCCCGAACAACTGAAGGCCCTGACCGGCGTGCCCACGCTCGCCACGCTGCCGATGTGGTGGCAGCACGGCCTGCCGGAGGAGGACGGTGTTTTCGACATGACTCCCACGCTCGGCTCGGG
>JAEWVY010000305.1 GCA_023396625.1 Pseudomonadota bacterium
ATGTAGTCCTCGGCCCCAAAAGCCTCGACAAAACGATCCGCCGTGGGATATGAGGTGTACCGGGGCCCAGGCACATCATATCGACGCAGCAACTCGGGGAAAACGACGCTCATGCAGGTTCCTTCCAGTTGCATGTACTATGCAGACTCAGTTCTTCCCCCACCTTGACGTGGATCAATCTAAAATCACGTGAGCGGTCGTGGTTTGCCCCATGTCAGAATAAGGTGGTTTGATCGGCATTGCAGCCACGCTGTAGGCATCTTGTTCCGACCGACATCCTTTCCTGTGCACTTGACCATGAACCTCCAAACCATCAAAGTGGCCTGCTCCAACTGCAATCTGCGGGAGCTGTGCATGCCCGTGGGACTGAAGTCGGAGGAAATTGACCGGATCGAGGACATCGTCGCCGTCCGGCGCAAAGTCAAGCGGGGAGGCACGCTCTTCAGCAATGGGGAGAAATTCTCGTCCCTCTACGCCATCCGGACAGGTTTCTTCAAGACCTGCATCGCCACTGAGGACGGGCGGGATCAAGTCACCGGCTTCCAGATGGCAGGTGAAATCATCGGTCTTGATGGCATCGTGAATGACCACCACACCTGCGATGCCGTGGCATTGGAGGATGCCGAGGTCTGTGTCATGCCCTTCGAAAAGATCGAGGAAATTTCCAGGGAAGTCACGGCGCTCCAGCACCATGTGCACAAGATCATGAGCCGGGAAATTGTCCGTGAGAACGGCGTCATGCTGCTGCTTGGCAGCATGCGGGCCGAGGAGCGCTTGGCCGCATTCCTGCTCAATCTGGTCCAGCGGCTGCACGCCCGTGGATTTTCACAATCCGAACTGATCCTGCGAATGACGCGCGAGGAAATAGGCAGCTATCTTGGCTTGAAACTCGAGACGGTCAGCCGCACGTTTTCAAAGTTCGTGGACGATGAGATCGTCGAGGTCAAGCAGCGCCATGTCCGCATCCTCGATACCGAAGCGCTGAAGCACATCGTCAACAACCAGCCCGCGTGGGAATAGAACGCCAAGCCGCCGAAGGTCAGCAGCAACCTTCCCGTTTCGGGCAGCCCTCCGGCCGGGTATCGGCCGGGATCGGGCAGCGGTTCACCTCAAAGGGCGACATCGAGAGCAGGCTCGTCAGCGCACTGGAGGCCATGGTCATGGCCCAGAACACAAAAAAGGCAATGGTGTAGACCCCCGTCCTGGAGACTTCCAACGGCTGGTCGAACCAATGTAAATCGGCGGGATCCACCACCGCAAAAACAAGCATCTCCAGAACACCCGCCACCAGGAAAGCCGGCCAGGCAATCCACATCAATCTTTGAGCCAGCATCGTCGCCTCCAGTTCTAAATTAGTTGGTTTGATTCAACGATTGGACTGCAAGACCTTTTCAGGAACGCCCGTCTGTGCGTGGTTTCTGGCCAAGCCAGCTGGGGCATGGGCGATGGATGGCGTCGCCCGCAGCGTGTCCACGGGTGACCGACTGTCCGTTTGAACAACATCCGGGTCTCGAACGGCGAGATACAAGGTGATGATGCTGGCCACCACCACCACGGCGGGGCCGCCAACGACCAGCCACACGTGACCGTATTTCCACCAGGGCTGACTCTTATGCATGACCTTGCTTTCCTTATCTCGGAACGATAAAAACAGATTTTTCCGTGATCTTTCCAGGTGAATCCAACGACTCGATCTCAAAGTGGATCGGATGCGAGCCGGACTGTGCGCCCTCATAGGGCAATTGCAGACCCATCACCACCCACCGCGCCTGCGCGGGCCCGACAGTGAAGACATCTTCCGTGGCAATGCTCAAACCCGGCAACCCTGTCGCACTAATCCTGTAGCGCTGGGTGGCTTCGGACGCATTCATGAGCTGCAGCCGGAAAACGTTCTCGATCTTTCCGCCAGGAACAATGCGCGCAAGCGTGCTCCGGTCCCTGACGACATCCACCTTGAAGGGCGTTCTCAAGGCCAATCCTGTCAGCATGGCGATCACCACCACAGACACGATCGTGATGTAAATCAGCACCCGGGGACGAACCATGTGGCGAATGACCTGCGAGCGCGTCCAATGCGCATTCATCGCATTTTCGGTGGTGTAGCGAATCAGGCCGCGGGGATACCCGACCTTGTCCATCACCGTATCGCACACATCGATACAAGCGGCGCAGCTAATGCATTCGTATTGGAGACCTTTGCGAATATCAATTCCCGTCGGACAGACCTGCACACACAAGGTGCAGTCAACACAGTCGCCCAGGCCTAGAGCCTTGGGATCCGCTTTCTTTGAACGCGGACCACGAGGCTCCCCCCGTTCCACGTCGTAGGACACGATCAGTGTGTCCTTGTCGAACATGGCGCTCTGGAAGCGCGCATAGGGGCACATGTACTTGCAGACCTGCTCGCGCATGTAGCCCGCATTGCCATAGGTGGCGAACCCGTAGAAGAAGACCCAGAAGGTCTCCCAGGGTCCCATGCCCAAAGTGACAAACAAATGGGCCAAATCACGGATCGGCGTGAAATAGCCTACAAAAGTGAAGCCCGTCCACAGACCCACGCCAATCCATGCCACCTGCTTGGCCGTTTTGCGCAGAAACTTCGCGGGCGACATCGGCGCTTCGTCCAGCCGCATGCGCGCGCTTCGGTCTCCCTCGATCTTTCGCTCGATCCAGAGAAAGATCTCCGTGTAAACGGTCTGCGGACACGCATATCCACACCACTGCCGCCCGGCCACAGCGGTGAACAGAAAAAGCGACATCGCCGAAACGACCAGGATACCCGTGAGGTAAATGAAATCCTGCGGATAGATGACGAGGCCGAAAATATAGAAACGCCGTGCACCGAGATCAAACAACACCGCCTGGCGTTGCCCCCATTCGAACCATGGCGTGACATAGAAAACGAACTGCGTGATGAATACCATCACCCAGCGCCACCTCGAGAACAGCCCAGACACGCTGCGCGGATAGATTTTCTTCTGCGCCTGGTACAGGGGAATCAGCGCCTCGTCTGCGTCTTCCGGTGAAGAGTTCCGAGGCGCCGCGTCAACCTTTCCAACAATCGAAATCGCCTTTTCAGTCGAAGATGGATCGAATTGGGTCAAAGCAGCACTCGAGTAGTCAATGGACTGGGAATTGCAGCCCGCTCATGCGGGCTGCGCTTTATTTCGCGGCGACCGCGCCAACCCCGCCGGACAGACCCCAGACGTAGGAGGACAACACGCCGATCTGCGAAGCCGTCAGCTTGTCCGCCCATGCGGGCATCTGGTTCATCTTGCCTTCGTTGACCATGGCCACAATGGCATTTTCGCCAAAACCGTGCAACCAGATATTGTCGGTCAGATTGGGCGCCCCAAGAGCCGGATTGCCTTTCCCGTCCGGACCATGACAGGCAGCACACACGGCAAACTTCGGTTTGCCCAGCGCCGCCTTGACCGAGTCATGCGGGCTGTTGGACAGACTGAGCACATAGTGCGCCACGTTGCGCACATCGTCCCCCGTGCCCACGGCAGCGGCCATGGGAGGCATGTTGCCCACGCGGCCCTTGGCAATGGTTTCCTTGATCACCTCGGGAGCGCCGCCATAAAGCCAGTCCCCGTCCGTCAGATTCGGGAACCCCTTGCTGCCACGCGCATCCGAGCCATGGCACTGCGCGCAGTTGTTCTGGAACAGGCGCTCGCCAATGGCCTTGGCCTGCGGGTCCTTGGCAACGGCTTCCGGGGTCATGCCACCGAACTTGGCATAGATCGGCTCGACCTCCTTGTTGCCCTTGGCCACTTCCGCGTCGTACTGCCCGGCGGACGACCAGCCCAGTTGCCCCCTGAAGCTGCCTGCCCCGGGATACAAAGCCAGGTAGGCAAATGAAAAGAGCACGGTGATGATGAACAGGCCCACCCACCAGCGCGGCAAGGGATTGTTCATTTCCCGCAAGTCACCGTCCCACACGTGCCCTGTGGTGTTGTCCTTGCTGGTGAGGGCCTTGGTCTTGCCGGTGGACCACAGCAAGATCAGGCAGGCAAGAATACTGACGAATGTGATGCCTGCCACATAGACCGACCAGAAATTACTCGTGAAGTCGCTCATTTTGATTTCCTTATGCGTTGTGTTCGCGCTGTGCGCCGTCTTCCTGGAACGGCAGCCTGGCCGCTTCCTCGAAGCTCGCCTGATTCCGTCGCGACCACGCCCAAACCACGATGCCGATGAAAGCGGCAAGCATGGTGACCGTGGCAATGGTGCGCAGGGTGTTGATATCCATCATGACGCTCCTGAACTGGATTTACTTGCGTGCAAGGCCCATGCTTTGAAGGTAGGCCACCACCGCGTCGAGTTCGGTTTTGCCCTTGACCTCCTCGCCGGCCTTCGCGATCTGCTCGTCCGTGTATGGCACGCCTACAACGCGCAGGGCCTTCATCTTCGGCGCCATGGACGCGGGATCCACCATGCCCTTTGCCAGCCAGGTGTATGCCGGCATGTTGGACTCGGGCACCACGTCACGCGGATTGTTCAAGTGGATACGGTGCCATTCGTCGCTGTAACGCCCCCCCACGCGGGCGAGGTCCGGGCCGGTCCGCTTGCTGCCCCACTGGAAGGGATGATCGTAGACAAACTCACCCGCCACCGAATAGGGGCCGTAACGCAGCGTCTCGGCGCGAAACGGGCGGATCATCTGCGAGTGGCAGTTGTAGCAACCCTCGCGGATGTAGACATCACGACCGGCCAACTGCAGCGCCGTATAGGGCTTGATCCCTTCGATCGGCTGGGTGGTGGATTTCTGGAAGAACAATGGCACGATCTCGACCAGGCCGCCAAAGGCGACCGCCACGAGAATCAGCACGATCATCAGAAAGTTGTTGGTTTCGATCTTCTCGTGTGAAAGACCGCTGCTGGTATGTTGGGTAGACATTTTGTTTTTCTCCTCAGGCATGGGCAGCGACCGCGGGGATGGTGACCTGGGATGCCCGGCCCGCCGTCGCCGTCTTGATGACGTTCCACAGCATGATCAGCATGCCACTGAGGTACAGCAGACCACCGGCAAGACGCAGCACATAGAACGGGAAGGTCGCTTTCACCGATTCGACGAAGGTATAGGTCAAGGTTCCGTCGGTGTTCACCGCGCGCCACATCAGGCCCTGCATGACACCGGCGATCCACATGGCGGCGATGTAGATCACGATGCCGATGGTGGCGGTCCAGAAATGCACCTCGACGGCCTTCATGCTGTACATCTGCGTGCGGCCGAACAGGCGCGGAATCAGGTAGTACATGGAGCCCATGGACACCAGGCCCACCCAGCCCAGGGCGCCAGAGTGCACATGGCCCACGGTCCAGTCGGTGTAGTGAGACAGCGCGTTGACCGTCTTGATCGACATCATCGGCCCTTCGAAGGTGGACATGCCATAGAACGACAGGGACACGATCAGGAAACGCAGGATCGGGTCGTCACGCAGCTTGTGCCAAGCCCCCGAGAGGGTCATGATGCCGTTGATCATGCCGCCCCAGCTGGGTGCCAGCAGAATCAGCGAGAACAACATGCCGACCGACTGAGCCCAGTCCGGCAGTGCGGTGTAGTGCAGGTGGTGGGGACCCGCCCACATGTAGGTAAAGATCAGTGCCCAGAAGTGGACGATAGACAAGCGGTAGCTGTACACCGGGCGCTCGGCTTGCTTGGGAATGAAGTAATACATCATGCCCAGGAAGCCGGCCGTCAGGAAGAAGCCCACGGCGTTGTGACCGTACCACCACTGAACCATGGCGTCCTGCACACCGGCATAGGCAGAATAGGACTTGAACAGGTTCACGGGGATTTCAGCGCTGTTGACCAGGTGCAGCAGGGCCACGGTCAGGATCATCGCGCCGAAGAACCAGTTGGCCACGTAGATATGACGTACCTTGCGCGTGCCCACCGTGCCGAAGAACACGATGGCATAGGCCACCCAGACCAGCGTGATCAGGATGTCGATCGGCCATTCCAGCTCGGCGTACTCCTTACCCGTGGTGAAACCCAGCGGCAGGGACAGCGCCGCCAGGAGAATGACCACCTGCCAGCCCCAGAAGGTAAAAGCTGCCAGTTTGTCGCTGATGAGGCGAACCTGACATGTGCGCTGAACCACGTAATAGGAAGTGGCGAACAGTGCCGACCCGCCGAACGCGAAAATCACCGCGTTGGTGTGCAGCGGTCGCAACCGGCCATAGCTGAGGAACGAGATCCCGAGATTGAGCTCAGGCCAGGTCAACTGGGCAGCGATGATGACGCCCACCAGCATCCCGACCACGCCCCATACC
>JAEWVY010000309.1 GCA_023396625.1 Pseudomonadota bacterium
CCAATTGCCTATGAGGCTGACGGCGCGCGCAACAGCGAGTGGCGCGGCTTTGAGTTGACCGGTGACGCCAACCCGGGCAAGACGCGGGCGAGCATCCACATGCCCCGATGGGCCAGCCGAATCACCCTTGAGATTACAGGTGTGCGCGTTGAGAGGTTACAGGACATCAGCGAGGACGATGCCATCGCGGAGGGTATTGAGATAGTCGATGACTTTTTCGGCTGTCCTTGCTATCGCGCATACGACGGGTCCGACGTCGTTTTCCCAGACGATCCCATCGGGAGCTACGCATCGCTCTATGAGTCAATCAACGGCCCAGGCAGCTGGGCTGCCAACCCCTGGGTGTGGGTGGTGACATTTAAATGAACGACCTGGCCGACGTCATCGACTCAGATCTGCTGCCCAAGTTGCTGCAGGACTTCGAGCGCCTGATCGGCCTGGAGCCCACCATGGCCCTGGTCAGGCACTCGGGCGGGCTGCGCATTTACATCCCCACCCCAAAGCGGGTCTCGGCCGACCATATATTCGCGCACGTCATCGGTCTGGAGAACCTATTGAAGCTGGCCGAGGTGTATGGCGGCGAATCCCACTTTCAGCTTCCAAAGGCTGAAAAGGCCCTGATCCAGGTGCGCAATGCCCGCATCGCCAAGGCTTACGGCACCCACAAAACGGCCCGTGAACTGGCTGCAGAATATCGCCTGACCGAGGGTCAGATTGTGCGCATCGTCTCCGCCATGGGGGCTACGGCTCCCGAAGATCGGCGTCAGGCGGCCCTGTTTTAAACATGTCGGAATGGCGTTTAAACACGTCCGACCTCACGAAGGTCGGACGTTGTGGATAAGTCCATGCTCGCCAACCATACGTTATTGATTTGCAAAGCTTTTTTGAGGTCGGACGGTGACTTGCACGTCCGACCTAAAAACGTCCGACCTCGTCCTCCCCTGCTTGCAGCTCAATTCGGTGCCTTCTAAGCCCCGCCTCTTGCGGCCACTGACAGCGTCTTCCCAATGAAAACGGGGCCACAAGGCCCCGAAATCACTTCCCGTCGCGACTGTCCCAACACAGCCCACAAAACGCCCATTCCGGCCGTTTCACCCCCACGGCCCGCCCATTCCGCGCCAAATCCACCGTCAACTCAAATCACCCCAAAATCCCCCGCAAACCCGCGCCAGCATTAGTGATTGCCAAATTTATCCACAGCCACTTGCCGTGCCAATTCGATCACCTCCCCACTTGGAATAGCGAATGGCGCGCCGCGAGCTTTGGCGCGAATTTACGCCGCCTTTGTCGCCTGCTCGCCCACCTTGCCGGCCAGCGCATCGGCCACCTGGCTGATGTTTTGCGTCGCGTTGGCCGAATCGGCCCGGATTTTGAGTTCGATCGACTTTTCTGTCTTTATTGACGACCCGGCGAAATCCCGGCCCCATCTCAAACCAGGCTGATCTTTCAGTAGCTGCGGCATGATTCACCCATGAAAATCGCATCCGTTCCGCCATCAGGCACTTCGCTCGCCTTTTGGCTGGCGCTGTTTGCCGTATGCAGTGGGTTGCTCTGGGGCAGCCCGGTGGTGCTGTTCGCCGGACTGGCCACCCCCGTGGTGGCGCTGGCGGCCTGGGCACTGCGCTCCCTGTAAATCCACCCACACCCGCCTCGCCCTTGGCCGGACTATCGCGAGGGAAAAAAAGATAAGGCCGGCATGTGCCGGTCTAATTCAGACGCATCCCGCGCCAATCGTTGCCACAAAAGCTCCCAGGGGTGTCAGTCAAGCACATGGACGGCCAAATCGACCGAGGCCTGATCTTCCGGCATGGACTCCTGGCCTGGGTTCAACGGATGCCCCGGATGACCTGAATCACCCCTTGCGTGAAACAACTGTTGCCACAAGGTAAAGAAGCTTCCCGTCGGCGGGGAAGGCGTGAAAATCCGGCCTGAGGCCACGATGGCCCCAACCCCACCCAGGAAAGGTCACGCCCATGAATACTGCCGTCCTCCCCGTCCGCCTCGTCTTGCTTTGGAGTGCCTGTCTGGCGGCCGGCTCGGCCCTTGCCGATGAATTCGGCCGTGTGATTTCGAGCACCCCCATCGTCCAGGGCGTCACCGTGCCGCAGCAGGTCTGCACGCCCCAACAGGTGGTCACCCGGCCCGCCACGACCGGCGCGGGCGCCGTCATGGGCGCCATCGCCGGCGGCGCGATTGGCAACGCCATCGGCGGCGGATCGGGCCGTGACATTGCCACCGGCGTTGGCATTGTGGGCGGGGCGCTGCTGGGCAACCAGATCGAAGGCTCGGGACGCACCCATACCCAGACGGTGCAGCAATGCAGCACCCAAAACGTCATCGAAAACCGGGTGACCGGCTACAACGTGACCTGGGAATACGCCGGCAAACACTACACCACGCAAATGGCTGCCGATCCAGGCGCGTGGGTGCAGCTGCAGATCGTGCCCGTCGGTGGCATTGCCGCGACGCAACCCGCCAACGGACAGCCACCCGTTGTCTATCCAGTCCGGTAGCCCGGTGCACCGCCGCCTGCCCGGCCGGTTTTCCGGTGGGGCTTCTATTTTTGCATCAGTCTGCTAGAGTGAGCCCCATCAAAAGGAGTGCGCCATGAACGATTACGTCACCGATATCCAGAAATTCACGTCCCCCGTGAACGAGGCGGCCGTCGCCGCGATCGTCAAGTACTGCGGTATCGCACTGCGCAATGCGGACTCCGCGCTGGTATCCGCCACGGATTCCACGGAACTGGCCACTGTGCGCGATGGCTTCGCCGCCAAGAAGCTGGGGCTTTCTCCCGAAGCCGCGGACAAAGGCATCGCGGTCGTGGTGGAAAAAATGAAGGCCGTCCGGCAAAAGAGCCGGGTCACTTTTTACTACCTGCTGGCCGAGGCCACAGGCACGATGGGCAAGTTGGCCTGAACATAGCCGCCCAGGGCATGCCAGGGCGGTTTTTCTAATTTCCGGCAAGCAAGCCGGTCTCGGGGCTGGGGTGATGCAGCCGCAGACGCAGTTCGCGGCACAGCCGGGTATTGTCGAGCCGGCGCGATTCGCTCATGAAGCTCAGCAGCGCCAACGGCAAGGTGTCGGACGCGGTGCTTCGTGAAACGCGCGGTGGCCTGGGCAAGCCGTACAGGTCGGCCGCCAGGTCGAAATAGTCCCCCATCAGCAACCGGCTGTCGTCGTTGACGTTGACCGCGCGTTGCGGGCGGCCTCGCCAGAGGGCCGCCACGCAGGCACGAGCCAGGTCGTCCGCATGGATATGGCTGGTGTACACATCGTCCTCGCGCGCGAGCACGGGCGTGCCGCGCAGCAGCCGCTCACGAGGTGTTCCCCCCTCGCGGTCGGGCGCATAGATCCCCGGAATGCGCAAAAGGCTCACACGCGTGCCCAGGCGACCAAAAAACCGCACCAGCCGCTCGGCGTCCGCGCGGCGCTGCGCCCTCGGCGTGGATGGCGCCACGGGCCGTGACTCCGTCACCAGCGCGCCCGCGCAGTCGCCATAGACCCCGCTCGTCGACGCATAGACCAGCGACACCGGGCGGCCGCGCAGGCGAAGCGCCCGCGTCAGCGCCTCGGTGCGGGCGTCGCGCCACCATTGCGGGCCTGGCGTTGCCGACGGCGGCGCCAGGTGAATCACGCGCGTCGACACCCCGGCCAGCCGGCGCAGGCTCGCCGGATCGTCCAGATCGCCCAGCAGGGGCGTCAGTCCCTGGGCCCGCAGAGCGGCGACGCGAGCGGGTGTCGAGGTCAGCGCCAGGCGGGCCACCCGGGGTCCCAGGATGCGCGACACGCGCATGCCGATGTCGCCACAGCCGACGACGAGCACGCGTTCGCGGCGAAAGCGGGAAGGCAGCGCGCCAAGGGGGGTCTGGTTTGAGGGCAAAATCTTTACTTTCAGGGCGACAAAGCCATCCCAAGGATAACCAAACATGACCTTCACCATCACCGTGCAGCCCAGCGGCCGCAGCTTCAGCGCCGGCGCGGACGAAACGTTGCTGACCGCGGGCCTGCGCCAGGGCGTTGGCCTACCCTATGGCTGCAAGGACGGCGCCTGCGGCTCCTGCAAATGCAAGAAAATCGACGGCACCGTGACCCACGGCCCGCACCAAAGCAAGGCGCTGTCGGATGACGAGGAGGCCGCGGGCTACGTTCTCACCTGCTGCGCCGTGGCACACAGCGACATCGTGCTCGAATCGCGTCAGGTCACCGAAGCCGGCGCCCCGCCCGTGCGCAAGATGCCGGCACGCGTGGCGGCAATGGAAAAGCTCTCCCATGACGTGATGCGCCTGGTGCTGCAACTGCCAGCCGGCGAGGCCATGGTCTACCACGCGGGACAGTACATCGACATCCTCTTGCGCGACGGATCACGCCGCAGCTACAGCATGGCCAATGCGCCACACAACCTGATGCAGACACCCGCCGGCGCCACGGCGCCCGCCCCGATGGTGGAACTGCATCTGCGCCACATGCCGGGCGGGAAATTCACCGACCACGTCTTCGGTGGGTTGAAGGAACGCGAAATCCTGCGTGTGGAGGGCCCGCAGGGGAGCTTCCGTCTGCGCGAGGACTCGGCCAAACCCATCATCCTGCTGGCCTCGGGCACGGGTTTCGCCCCGATCAAGGCCCTCATCGAACACCTGCGATTCCTGGACAACACCCGGGCGACCACGCTCTACTGGGGCGGGCGGCGGCCCGAGGACCTCTATCTGGACGCATGGGTGCGGGCCCAGGCCGGGGACCTGCCGTGGCTACGCTACGTGCCCGTGATTTCCAACGCCCTGCCAGAGGACCACTGGCAGGGCCGCACCGGCTTCGTTCACAAGGCCGTGCTGGACGATTTTGCCGACCTTTCGGGACACCAAGTCTACGCCTGTGGCGCCCCCATCGTGGTCGACTCGGCCCGGGCCGACTACACGGCGCTGGCCGGCCTGCCACCCGAGGAGTTCTTCGCCGACGCCTTCATCAGCGAAGCCGACAAGGCTCCCGCTTGACCCCGAGAAAATCATATTTTTATAGCGATAAGTGACCATTCCACGCTGAGAACAGCCACTTTTCATCCAAAAATCTGCCGGCGGCCTGCATCGGCCTCGACGGGGGAAGGGGCGCCGAAGCCGTGCCCGCATGGGTCCACAAGCGCTTCGGCAGGCCCGGGATGCGCGGGCGCCGCCCCTTCAGGACGCGTGGCGGCGGTTGTGGGTCTTCTGGGCGATGTGCCGGCTGGCCTGGTTCTGCTCGCGCAGCAAGGCGCGCCGCTCGCGCGGCGTCACCACACCATCGGCCTTGACGACGGCCTCGTGGCGGGCGATGCGGTTTTGCTCCCGCCGCAGCCGGTGGGCCTCGTGCCGCGTCAACGCGCCCGACGCCACCCCCCGATCGATGCGATGCTGCTGCAAGGCCTGCCGCTGGTCCACCCGCGGGGTGGCGGGGCCTTGCGCAAACACCGTGCCGGCAGCGGCCCACAGAGCCACCACCACCAATACCTGGATCTTCTTCATGACACACTCCATGAACAGTTGAGGAATACGGCCGCGCCGATCACAAAAAGCACACGGACGACCTGATCCTCCAACGCAGGCCAGGCGCCGCGCCGTGACCGACCGCCTGCAAAGGGATGTAAGGGATTGTCACGGTGCGAGTCCCTGTCGACCTTGGGCACAATGGCGGCATGAAACGCAGACACCTCCTTCTCGCTGCGGCGACCGCCACGGCCCTCGCCACGTCCCTGAGCGCCCCGCTGGCCCATGCGCAGGGCAAGCCGATCCGCCTGATCGTGCCCTACGCCGCGGGCGGCCCCCTCGACGTGACCGCCCGGGTCCTGGCCGAACGCGTGAAAGACTCGCTGGGCCCGGTCATCATCGAAAACCGCCCTGGCGCGGGCGGCAACATCGGCGCCGACCTGGTGGCCAAGGCCGCGCCGGACGGACTGACCATCGGCATCGCCGCCGTGGCCACACACGCCATCAACCCCTGGCTGTTCGCGCGGATACCCTACAACGCCGCCACCGATTTCGCCCCCATCACCCAGATGGTGCGCGTGCCCAACGTGCTGGTGATGAATGCCGACACCGCCGCCCGGCTGAAGATCAACACGCTGGCCGACCTGATCCGCTACGCCAGGGCCAACCCCGCGAAGCTGAACTACGGCAGCGGCGGCAACGGCAGCGCAGGCCATCTGGCAGGCGAAATGTTCAAGCGCGATGCCGGCATCTTCGCCGTGCACATCCCCTACAACGGTGGCAATCCGGCCCAGCTGGCGCTGCTGTCGGGCCAAGTGGACTTCAACTTCGACAACCTCGCCACTGCCGCGCCGAACATCAAAAGCGGCAAGCTCAAGGCCCTCGCCGTGACCACGCTCAGGCGCAGCCCCGCCCTGCCCGACGTGCCGCCCGTGGCCGACACGCTCAAGGGTTTCGAGATCGACACCTGGTGGGGCCTCGTTGCGCCGGCAGCCACCCCCGCGGACACGGTGGCCCGGCTGAACCGCGCCTTCGTGGCCGCGCTGAACATGCCTGAAACCCAGGCCCGGTTCGCCGGCCTGATGGCCGAGCCCGTGCCCACCACGCCCGAAGCCTTCGGCGCCTTCATGAAGGCCGAACGCGCCAAATACGAGCGTGTGGTCAAGGCGTCGGGGGCCCGTGTCGACTGAATTTCAGCAATTTCGCCTGTTTTCCAGCGTCAGATGGTCATATGACGCTATCAATTCAGGACTTATCTGGCCCGCACTCGCCGCGTCACGGCAGGGCCAGCGCGTCCCGGACCGCGCTCAATTGACGGCGTGAGACCGCCAGCCGCTCGCCGACACCGCTCAGCAGCACGGCCCAGCCCTCGCCCTCCTCGGCGTCGTCCTGGCGCTCCAGGGCGCGCATGGCCCGCCGCGCCACCAGCGCGTTGCGGTGGATGCGCAAAAAGCGCTCCGGGTGGGCGGCCTCGATCTCGCTGAGCGAGCCATCCAGGATGTACTCGCGGGCAGCCGTCCGCACGGTGACGTACTTGAGTTCGGCCTTGAAATACAGCACCTCGTCCAGCGGCACCCGTTCGGCCCGGCCACGATCCTGAATCAGCAGAGCGGGCACATCGGCCGGGGGCGATGCCGGCCGCCGCCTCCGGACCTTGCGCAGGGCCGCGGCGAGCCGCTCGAGCCGCACCGGCTTGGTCAGGTAGTCGACGGCCTCCACGTCGAACGCCTGCAAGGCGTGCTCCGCATGCGCGGTGACGAACACCACCGCCGGCGGGTCGGGCAATTCACGCAGGGCGGCGGCCAGCGCCAACCCATCGCCTCCGGGCATGTGGATATCCACCAGCGCCACGTCGAACCGCTCGCGGCGCGACAGCGCCAGGGCCCGCGCTGCATCGGGCGCCTCGCCCGCCACCCGTGCGACGGGCTCTTCACAATTGCCGATCAAGGTGCGCAGACGCGCACGGGCCAGCGCCTCGTCGTCGACGACAAGGATCCGCAGCGCCTCCCCCACACCGGCGCTCATGCGGGGACCTCGATGCGGGCCAGATACAGCCCGCCCCGGAACACGCTGCGAAAGCTCCCGTTCAGGTCGTGCAACAGCGCCAGCCGTTCGCGCACATTGCCCAGCGCCATGCCGTGGCCCGCACCCCCTTGCCCACCAGGCACCGTGTTGGACACCTTCACCACCACCCGGTTGCCGCGACGCTGGGTCTCGATTCGCAAGTCCGCGCCACTGGCACTGGGCTCGACACCATGCTTGACGGCGTTCTCCACCAGCGGCTGCAGCAGCAGCGGCGGCAGCAGGGCCTGGCCCGCACGGTCATCCAGGGCCCATTGCACGCGCAGACGCTCGCCGAAGCGCACCTGCTCGATCTCCAGATAGCGTCTGGCCAGCTCGATTTCGCGTGCCAGCGTCACCGCCTCACCCCGATCCGCCAGGGCGTGGCGGAACAATTCCGCCAGGTCCTCGAGCATCGTCTCGGCGCGCGCAGGCTCCTCGCGCACCAGGGCGATGGCGGTGTTGAGGGTATTGAACAAAAAATGCGGCCGGATGCGGGTCTGCAGTTCCGTCAAGCGCGCCGCGGTATCGGCCGGTGCCCGCGCCCGGGCTCGCCAGACCAGCGCCGCGACCATCTGGACGGCCAGCAGCGCCCCGGCCAACGCGCTCGCCAGCCAGGGAGCCGGGTCGGCAAAGCCCGCCAGGGCCAGCAGGCCACAGCCGTACACCCCGGCCAGCGCACCCAAGGCAGCGCCCACCGCATACTGCGCTGACAAGGACAGGCGCGCCAGCGGACGCTTGAGGCTGCAGGTGACGATCAGCCAGACCAGCGTGGCCGGCAAGACGCCGCCCGTCACCACCGACATGCGCCCGAGCCAGTGCCAGAAATCGGCCGCGCCGAACGCGGTGGCCACGCCCGTGATCGCTTCGACGAACACCACCGCACGCAGGATCACCCCCACATGGCAGGCATCGAACACCCGCACGCGCTCCCCCGGCGCCACCGGCGCGACATCCGGACGCGGATGCGACTCCTGGAAGGTCGATAAAATTTGGGATTCGTTCATCCGGTATGACAGGGCCAAGGTCCCCATTATTGGTGAACTTCCCCTCCCGAACCAAGCCACCGGCGCGCAAACGCCGGCGCATGTCCTGCCATATGTCACACAACCAACTCGCCAAGAAATCCCAAGCCTGGTCGGCCCTGTTTTCCGAACCGATGAGCGAGTTGGTCAAGCGCTACACGGCCAGTGTGTCCTTCGACCAGCGCCTGTGGCATGCGGACATCACCGGCTCGCTGGCGCATGCCGAGATGCTGGCCGCGCAAGGCATCATCAGCGCCGCCGACCATGCCGCCATCCGCGAAGGCATGGCCCGGATTCGGACCGAAATCGAATCCGGCACCTTCGAATGGCAGCTCGACCTCGAGGACGTGCATCTGAACATCGAAGCCCGCCTGACCCAGCTCATCGGCGACGCCGGCAAGCGGCTGCACACGGGCCGCAGCCGCAACGACCAGGTCGCCACCGACGTGCGGCTGTGGCTGCGCGGCGAGATCGACCTGATCGACGGCCTGCTGACCGACCTGCAGAAGTCCCTGGTGGACGTCGCCGAGCAGAACGTCGAGACCATCCTGCCCGGCTTCACCCACCTGCAGGTCGCGCAACCCGTGAGTTTTGGCCACCACCTGCTGGCTTACGTGGAAATGTTCGCGCGCGATGCCGAACGCCTGGCCGACGTGCGCCGGCGCACCAACCACCTGCCCCTGGGCAGCGCCGCCCTGGCCGGCACCACCTACCCGCTGGACCGCGAACGGGTGGCGCGGACGCTGGGCATGGTGGACACCCAGGGCCACCCGCAAGTCTGCCAGAACAGCCTGGACGGCGTGAGCGACCGCGATTTCGCGATTGAATTTTCCGCCGCCGCGTCTCTTTGCATGGTCCACATCAGCCGTTTCAGCGAGGAACTGGTCCTGTGGATGAGCCAGAACTTCGGCTTCATCAGGATTGCCGACCGCTTCACCACCGGCAGTTCCATCATGCCGCAGAAGAAAAACCCCGACGTGCCCGAACTCGCGCGCGGCAAGACCGGCCGCGTGGTCGGCCACCTGATGGGCCTGCTCACCCTGATGAAAGGTCAGCCCCTGGCCTACAACAAGGACAACCAGGAAGACAAGGAACCACTGTTCGACACGGTGGACACCTTGAAGGACACACTGCGCATCTTCGTCGAGATGGTCGGCGGTCAGCCCAATCCGGCCACGGGCGAGAAGGAAGGCGGCATCACCGTCAACGCCGCCGCGATGGAGCAGGCCGCGCTCAAGGGCTACGCCACAGCGACCGACCTGGCCGACTACCTGGTGAAGAAAGGCCTGCCTTTCCGCGACGCCCACGAAACCGTGGCCCATGCGGTGAAAGCCGCCGTCACCCATGCCTGCGACCTGTCCGAACTGCCGCTCGCCGTCTTGCGGCAATTCAACACCTCGATCGAAAAAGATGTCTACGACGTGCTGAGCCTGCGCGGCTCGCTGAATGCGCGCCACACGCTGGGCGGTACCGCGCCGGCCCAGGTGCGTGCGCAGATCGCACGCCACCGGGCACGGCTGGGGTGACGCCGGGCCGGGCGGCAGCTGGCGCCGGCCTCACGCTCCGAAAGTCAGGGCCCCGGACGGCAGCGCCCGCCCCAGCGCCTGGGTCAGCACGGTGAAGTGCAGCGTTTCATCGGCCGCCAGGCGCCCCGCCACCCGCGCCAGATCGCGACTGCCAAAAGCCGGGATCACCCCCAAATAGGCATTGGTGGCGCCCAGTTCAAGCCGCGCGGCCAGCGCCAGCACATCGGCCTGGCTCTTGAGCGTGTCGGCCTTGAGCGCCCTGGCGTACTCGTCCAGTCTCAGTTCGGCCATGGGGGTGCCCCCCAGCTTCTGGATGGTGGCAACCAGCGCGTCGCGGTGCGCCTTGTGATGCCCCTGGAACTGCACGGCCAGGTCCAGGACTGGCTTCTGCAATAACCCGCTGCCCGCGCCGAGCTGGTAGGCGTTGATCGCCTCGTGTTCCAGGCCAAGCGCCACGTTGAGGATACCCACGTCCTTCGAGGGGTCGCCACCCATGCCCTGGGCAAGGGCTGGGCTTCCGGCCAACAGGGCCACGGTCGTGGCGGACAAGGTGCCGGCATGGCCCATGAAGGCACGGCGGGAAGACGTGGAAACGACGGAAGTATTGGCATTGATTCGGCTCATGATGATTTCCTGGAGTTGAACGGTGGAAGAACAAACGCCGGAGGTCCGGGATCGGCCTGGCCCCTGCCGACAAGGGGAATACGCCATCCGGCGGTTTCCGGATTCACCCCCCCGCCATCTCCCCTGGGCCACCGCCACGGTGAATCCAGAGGCCACGCCGCGCCGTATCCTTTCGTGCGCGCTCCATTTCACTGCCCCACGTACCGCGAAGGTTCAACGACAATGCCGCAATGACGACACCTGTCACCGATGAGGAACTGATTCGGCTGCTCGACCGGGTGGCGGCAAACGATGCCGCCGCGTTGAAGCGGCTGTACGAGCACAGCTCGTCCCGGCTCTACGGCCTGGCCCTGCGCGTGGTCCGCCGGCACGATTGGGCGGAGGATGTGCTGCAGGAAAGTTTCCTGACGCTGTGGCGGACGGCGGGTGACTACCGTGCCTCCCTGAGCCCTCCCATGGCCTGGATGGGTTTGATCGTGCGCAGCCGTGCACTCGACCTGCTGCGCCGCCGCGCGACGGAGCGTTCCAACCAGATCCAGGACCTGGACGACTCGCTGGCCGCCACCCTGGCCAGCGACGACCCCTCCCCCATGGACACTGTCCAGGCAAGCGAGCAGGCCTGGGCGCTGCACCAGTGCCTGCGCCAGCTCGACCCGCGCCAGCGCGAGGTCCTTGGCCTGGCCTACCTGCGCGACCTGAGCCACGGCGAACTGGCCGAACAACTCCGGCTGCCGCTGGGCACGGTGAAAACCTGGATCCGGCGCGGACTCGACAAGCTGCGCCTGTGCATGGCACGCTTTGCCTGAAGAAACGCCATGAACCTAACCCGTCACCCCGAACTGCTGGACCGTCTCGCCGCCGCCCACGCCCTGGGCACGCTGCGTGGCGGCGCCCGTCGCCGCTTCGAGACCCTGGCGCGTGAGCAGGCCCCCGTGCGCGCGGCGGCATTGATCTGGCAGAGCCGCCTGGCCAGCCTCAACGAACTGCAACCCGAGATCGCGCCCGCCGACACGGTGTGGACACGCATCGATCACCTGGTCCGGAGCGACACGCGCCGTCCAGCGACAGCCGCCCCCCGCAAAGGCACGGCCCAGCCGAAAGGCGGCTGGCTGGACCATGTGTGGCTGTGGCGCGGAGCCTGCGCTGCGGGCGTGCTGGCCACGGCGACCGCGCTCGTCACGGGGGTCAATCTGCGCAACGCGCTGAACCAGGAGATCCGCGCGTTGCAGGCCCGGCTCGACGCCGCGCCACGGATCGGCTACGTGGCCGTCCTGACCGATGCGCAAACCACCGCCTCCATGCTGGTGACCTTCGACACCAGGCACCAGCGTCTCGACCTGCAACGTGTCAGCGACTATCGGGAAACCGTGGACCAGTCACTGCAGTTGTGGGCGCTTCCGCCTTCGGGCCGTCCAAAATCGCTGGGGGTGTTGGGCGAGGGGCCCATCCTGCAGCTCACGGCAAGCGAAGGCGACGTGAGCGATGCCTTGGCGTTGGCCATCAGCCTGGAACCCAAGGGGGGGGTGTCCGGTGAACGCGGGCCCACCGGGCCGGTCCTCTTCAAAGGCACCCTGATCCGCCACCACGCCACGTGAACCCGCAACACACTGCGCCAACGATGCAAGCCTTGCCTGCCGGACAACACGCATGAGACTGCCCCTTCCCCCGCGATCCGTGGTGCCTCTGGTGGCCAGCCTCGTACTGGCGGCCTGCGGCACGGTCCCCGTCGTTCAGCCGCCGCCCTCCGGCCCCGTCTTCTCCCGGTTGACGGAGGTGCAAAGCCAGCACGTCACGATCCAGGCGCTGGGGCTGGTGGGCACGCCTTATCGGTATGGTGGCAACACACCGGATTCGGGCTTCGACTGCAGCGGGCTCATTGGCTGGGTCTACCGGACCCAGGCTGGACTGACCCCGCCACGGACCGTGGCGCAACTGCAGTCGTGGGGACAGCCCGTGCCTGGCGACCAGTTGCGCGCGGGAGACCTGGTGCTGTTCGGCCAGGGTGCCACCCCCACGCATGCCGGCATCTACGTGGACGAAGGCCGTTTCGTGCACGCCCCGTCCACGGGAGGGCAGGTACGCATGGATCGCCTGACCGCACGCTACTGGGCACGGCAACAAGTGTCTTTCCGCCGGCCCTGAGCCGCCCTTCATGGAGAACCTCAGGCCAGGCAGGTCGCACCATGCACGGTTGACAATTCCCGATAAATATTCTCGATTTCCAGCGTCAAATGGTCATAGTTTGCTATCAAATTTACTTTACTATTTTGATGTCAGCGCACGGGTGAATGGCTTTTGAAATTTTGGTATTGATAACTCTTCGCATTTGCATTACCATCCATCCACTCCCTCCAACATGTTCCGCACCATGAAACCCTCCCTGGTCCGTCTCGTCGCCGTGTTCGCCTTGGCCGCCTCGTCCCTGCCCGCCGTCGCGGAAGAGGTGGTCGTGTATTCCGCCCGCAACGAACAGCTCATCAAACCGCTGTTCGACGCCTACACCCGGGAAACCGGCGTCACGGTGAAATTCGTCACCGACGCGGAGGGGCCATTGATGGCCCGGCTCAAGGCCGAAGACAGGAACACGCCCGCCGACGTGCTGTTGACGGTGGACGCGGGCAACCTGTGGCAAGCGTCCGCCGAAGGCCTGCTGCGGCCCATCCGTTCGGCCGCGCTGGAAGCCAGCGTGCCGGCCCACCTGCGCGATCCCGACCACGAATGGTTCGGGCTCTCGGTCCGGGCGCGCACCCTGGTCTACAACACGAACCGGCTGAAACCGACCGATCTGTCCACCTACGAAGACCTGGCCGATCCGAAATGGCATGGCCGCCTGTGCCTGCGTACATCCAAGAAGGTCTACAACCAGAGCCTGGTGGCCATGATGATTGCCGGCTACGGCGAAGCCCGGGCCGGAAACATCGTCACCGGTTGGGTCAGAAACCTGGCGACTTCCCCGTTCCCGGACGATACCAAGGCCATGGAGGCCGTCGCCGCAGGCCAATGCGACGTGACCATCGTGAACACCTACTATTTCGGCCGGCTGATGGCAAAGCAGCCCAAGCTGCCGCTGGCCATCTTCTGGCCCAATCAGCATCAAACCGACAAGACTGCCGGCGTCCACGTCAACATTTCCGGCGCCGGCGTCACCCGACACGCCAAAAACCCCGCCGGCGCACAGAGGCTGATCGAATGGCTGGCTTCCGAAAAGGCACAGAACCAGTTCGCCGACGTGAACATGGAGTATCCCGTTCACCCCAAGGTGGCCCCCGACCGGGCCGTGGCAGCCTGGGGAAGTTTCAAACAGAGCCTCGTCAATGTCAGGGATGCGGGCAAACTGCAGGCCCAGGCCGTCAAGCTGATGGATCGATCCGGCTACAAGTGACAATGCCCTCTTGAGTTCGCTGCATCCCACCGCTTCCGCCACCGCCCAGCCCACCCCGGGCGGCGGCGCCGTGTCCCGCCGCCTCTTCCAGCGGCCGGGCGGGTGGATGCTGTTCACGCTGGCCGTGGCCGCACTGGTGCTGGTTCCGGTTGTCGTCACTTTCTCGTCGTTCGCCCGCGTGGAAGGTGACGTGCTCGCCCATCTGGCCGAATTCGTGCTTCCCGAACTGGTGGTCAACACGCTCTGGCTGGTGTTCGGCGTGGGCTTAGGCGTGAGCACCCTGGGCATCTCGCTGGCCTGGCTGGTGGCCATGTGCGAGTTTCCCGGCCGCCGCGTGCTCGAAGGGGCGCTGATGCTGCCGCTGGCGCTGCCGGCCTACGTGACGGCCTTCGTCGCCATCGGCCTGCTTGACTTCACCGGGCCGCTGCAGACCTGGCTGCGCGAGGGCTGGGGCCTCACCGGCCTGCCCGAGATCCGCTCACGCGGGGGGGTGGTGCTGGTGATGTCTCTCGCGCTTTACCCCTACGTCTACCTGATCGCGAAAAATGCGTTTGCCACACAGGGCGCCATGGCCCTGGAAGCCGCGCAGTCGCTCGGCCTGTCCCGCACGCAGGGATTTTTCCGCGTCGCCCTGCCCATGGCGCGGCCGTGGATTGCCGCGGGTCTGATGCTGGCACTGATGGAAACCCTGGCCGACTTCGGCACCATGGCCGTGTTCAACCACGACACCTTCACCACCGCCATCTACAAGGCATGGTATGGGCTGTTTTCCCTGCCGGCGGCAGCCCAGTTGGCGTCCATCCTGATCCTGTTCGTGTTGGTGGCCGTCGTGCTGGAGCAACGCTCGCGCACCCGGATGCGCTACGGCGCAGTCGGCCGCGGCGGGGCGTCACGCCGGTTCCGGCTCTCGCCGGCGCTGGCTGCGCTGGTCTCGCTCTACGCATGTTCCGTTCTGGCCGTGGCATTCGTGGTGCCTGTAGCGCAACTGGCTGTGTGGGCGAGCCGCGTCCTGGCGAGCGACCTGGATGCGCGGTATTGGCAGTTCGCCTGGCACTCCCTGCTGTTGTCGGGCATGGGCGCACTGGGTGTGGTGGCCATGGCCTTGCTGCTCGCCTACGCCGGACGCCAGCGACCCGGCGCAGGCATGCGCTGGGCCCAGCGCCTGGCCACCATCGGCTACGCCTTCCCCGGCGCGGTGCTGGCCGTGGGGTTGTACATTCCCGTGGCGATGCTGGACAACTGGCTGGTCGATCTCGGGCGCACCGGATTCGGCTTCATGGGCACGGCCTTGCTCAAGGGCACGCTGCTGGTCATGTTCCTGGCGTACCTGGTGCGCTTTCTCGCGGTGGGTTTCGGTCCCATCGACAGCGGGTTGCACCGCGTCACCCGCCACATCGACGAAGCCGCCAGAAGTCTCGGCACCGGCACGCCCGGATTGCTGGCCCGCGTGCATCTGCCCATGCTGCGCACCAGCCTGTTGACCGCCAGCGCCCTGGCCTTCGTCGATATCATGAAAGAAATGCCCATCACCTTGATGACCCGCCCCTTCGGATGGGATACCCTCGCGGTGCGGGTGTTCGAGATGACCTCGGAAGGCGAGTGGGAACGGGCCGCTCTGCCCGCCCTGGCCATCGTCGCCGTCAGCACCGTCCCGCTCGCCTTCATGGCCTGGCGCGGAGCGCGATCACATGGATGAACTGGTTCTCGACTCGATTTCCCAGGCCTATGGGCAGCGGCAGGTCATTGCCGGCCTGTCCCTGGCCCTGCCCGAAGGGACCATCGGCTGCCTGCTCGGCCCATCGGGCTGTGGCAAGACCACCGTCCTGCGCTGCATCTCCGGCTTCGAACCGGTCCAGGCCGGCGAGATTCGCATCGCTGGCGAAACCGTCAGCCGGGCCGGCTGGATGCTGGCCGCCGAGAAGCGCCGGGTCGGCATGGTGTTCCAGGACTACGCGCTGTTTCCGCACCTCACGGTCGCGGCCAACATCGGCTTCGGCCTGCGCGCCGACACGGCCGCCAGCCGTGAAGCCCGGGTGGCCGAATTGCTGGCGCTGGTGGGCCTGGCAGACCAGGCGCGATCCTATCCGCATCAGCTCTCGGGTGGCCAGCAGCAGCGCGTCGCCCTGGCGCGCGCACTGGCGCCGCGGCCGCGCCTGATTCTGATGGACGAGCCCTTTTCAAACCTCGACGTCGAACTGCGTGAGCGCCTGTCGCTCGAAGTGCGCAACATCCTCAAGCGCGAGGCCACGGCCGCGCTCATCGTGACGCACGACCAGCACGAAGCCTTCGCGCTGGCCGATTGGGTGGGTGTGATGCACGAGGGGCGGATCCAGCAGTGGGACACCCCTTATCGGCTGTATCACGAGCCGGCCAATCGCTTTGTCGCCGATTTCGTCGGCCAAGGCACCCTGCTGCAGGGCGAGGTCGTCAGCGACCACCAGGTGAAGATCGAGTTGGGCATGCTCAACGGCCACATCCCGGTGGAATGCGATGCCAGCGGCTGCAAGGGGTGCGTGCGGCAATGCCGCGTGGACGTTCTCCTGCGGCCCGACGACATCATCCACGACGACGCCAGCCCGCTGATGGCCGAGGTCGAGAACAAGGCTTTTCGTGGCGCCGAGTTTCTCTACACCTTGAAGCTGCCCAGCGGCCAGCGCGCGCTGTCGCTCGTCCCCTCGCATCACAACCACGCTGTCGGCGAGCGGATCGGCATCCGGCTGGCGGCGGATCACGTCATCGCCTTCCGCCAGTGACCCCCCAGGGGGCGCGCCAGGCTGCCCACGGCGTCCGGGGCGAGGCATTCGCCAAGGCCATGCGAATTTGCTACGCTCTGGCCGCATCGGGATGCAATGCCGGAGGGATGGATGCGAACAAGAAACCTGCTTTTTTCCGTGGGCCTGGGTCTCGTGACCTTTGGCGCCCATGCGCTTTCGATCACCAGCCTGTCGCCTCAGGGCGAGGTTTCGCGGGTTCGGCAACTGATCGCCAAGTTCGACGGACCGGCCGTGGTCGCCGGCGACCCCAAAGCGCCCGCGCCCCTGGCGCTCACCTGTTCCGACGCCGAGGCCACCGCGGGCACGGGCCGCTGGAACAGCGAGCGGGAATGGGTGTTCCAGTTCAATCAGGACCTGCCCGCGGGCGTGCGCTGCACGGTGCAGCGCAAGACCAATTTCACGCCCCTGTCCGGCGCCACCTGGACAGGCCCCTCGACCTGGCAATTCAACACCGGGGGGCCATTCGTGCAAACCATCCGCCCCGGGACCTGGAACAGACTCGACGAGGAGCAGTATTTCGTGCTGCAACTCAACGGACCCGCCAGCCTGCGCAGCCTTCAGGACAACGTATGGTGCGCGATCGACAACCTGGGTGAGCGCGTCCCGGTTCGCCTCGTCGAAGGCGCCGACCGCGAGGCCCTGCTCAAGTCGCTGCGGCTCGACAAGGCGGCGGCCAAGGACCCCCTGCGTTTCGCCACGCTGACCTGCGCCCGGCGCCTGCCCCCGGGAGGCCAGGTCCAGTTGGTGTACGGCAAGGGTGTCAGCACCCCAGGAGGCATCGCCAACACGATCGAGCGCCGCTATGCGTGGAAAGTGCGCGAACCTTTTGACGCCAGTTTCAGCTGCGAACGGGAAAATGCCCAGGCAGACTGCCTGCCGATTCGACCCCTGACCCTGGCGTTCAATGCGCCGGTCCCCCGCAAACTGGCCGGCGCCATCCGCCTGAAATCCGCCAAGGAGACGTTCAAACCGGTCTTCGACAAGGACGATGAGAAGGCCGATGACCCGGACAACGTGGTGAACGCCATCAGTTTTGGCCCGGTGCTTCCCGAGCAAACCCCGTTCACGATCGAACTGCCCCGTGATTTCCGCGACGCGTCGGGACGAGCCTTGGACAATGCCAGCGCCTTCCCGCTGAAGGTGATGACCGGCCCCTTGCCGCCGCTGGCCAAATTCGCCGCCGCGCCGTTTGGCATTGTCGAACGCTTTGCCGAGGGGGCGGACGGTCCCGCTCTGCTGCCGGTGACGCTGCGCAAGGTCGAGCCCGCGCTGCAGACGCAGGCCCTGACCGCGAGCCGTATCGGTGACCTTCGGCCCGACACCGATGCCACCATCATCGCCTGGATGCGCAAGCTGCGTCGCTACGAGGATTTCACCGTGCCGCGCAAACAGGCGGCACTGGACGTCAAAGGCCCGCTGCCACGGCAGCTCGACAAGGGCGACGACATGGTGCAGACCCGGATGGTCTCGCTGCTGGCGGGACAAAGCCAGGTGAAAACGCTGGAGTTGCCCCGGCCGGCCTCGAACGACCCCCGTCCATTCGAGGTCGTCGGTATTCCACTGTCACCGGGTTTCCACGTGGTGGAAATCGCTTCGCCGGCACTGGGCCGCTCGCTGCTCGACCCACGTCATGGTCAGGACCGCGTCATGGTGGTGCGCACCTCGGCATTGGTGACCAATCTGGGCGTGCATTTCAAACTCGGCCGCGAAAACGCGCTGGCCTGGGTGACGACGCTGGACAAGGGGCAGCCCGTGGCCGGGGCCACCGTGCGGGTGTCGGACTGCAACGGCAAGCAGGTCGCCTCCGCCACCACCGATGACAAGGGGGTGGCGCGGCTGCAGGGCGTTCCGCGGCAGCCACCACGCTGCAAGAGTGGCCCGACCGAGGACGACGAGGCCAGCGACGAGCCCGCCTGGTTCGTGAGCGCCCGGGCCCGCGACAGCAAAGGCGTGGAGGACCTCGCCTTCACCTGGAGCAATTGGAACCGCGGCATCGAACCCTGGCGGTTCAATCTGCCCACCAGCAACGAGACCACGCCCGACCTGCGCGCCCACACCATCTTCGACCGCACTCTGCTGCGTGCCGGAGAGACCGTGTCCATGAAGCACCTGATCCGCACCGAAACCCTGGGGGGGTTCGGCGTGCCCAAGACCCTGCCCCCGGAATTGGCGATCACGCACACCGGCAGCGGCCAGACCTGGACCCAGCCACTGACCTGGCGGCGCACCCCCACGGGCGGCCGCAGCGCCGAGAGCAGCTTCCATATCCCTCCGGCCGCGCGCCTGGGTCACTACGAAGTCGAATTGCGCGGCGGCGAGGACGACAGTGGCCAGCAAAACTACACCACGGGCAGTTTCCGCGTGGAGGAATTCCGTCTTCCGGTGTTCGAGGGACGCATCGGGCCCACGGAGCACAAGCCACTGATCCACGTCGACAGCGTGCCGGTGGCCGTACAAGTCAACTACGTCGCCGGCGGCCCAGCCGCCAACCTGCCGGTCAGGGTATCCGCCACGGCGCGCAAAACCGTCCCGGAATTCCCCGACCACGCCGACTTCAGCTTCCAGTTGCCACGGGCCGACAGCGACGGGCGCGGTGGAAGCGATGAGGTCGAACCTGCCGGCGATGACAGCCGCGTCATCGCCGACAAGCTGCCGCTCACGCTCGACCGCCAGGGCGCCGGGCAGGTCAAACTCGACAAACTCCCCGACGTGAAGCAGGCTCACGAACTGCGGTTCGAGGCCAGCTACGCCGACCCCAATGGCGAAGTGCAGACGCTGAGCAGCACGGCCACGCTGTGGCCCGCCGGCGTGATCGCGGGTATCAAGGCGGAGCAATGGGTCTCGGCCAGCCGCTCGGTCCATTTCCAGGCGCTGGCACTGGACCTGTCCGGAAAACCCGCCGCCGGCGTGCCGCTCGAAGTGCACGCCGTGACACGCGCCGTGACCACCAGCCGCAAGCGCCGGGTGGGCGGCTTCTATACCTATGACAACAAGACCGAGACCCGGGATCTGGGCAAGGTCTGCAGCGGCAACAGCGACGCCCGCGGCCTGCTGCTGTGCGACACCAAGCTCGGCGAGCCAGGCGAAGTGGAACTGGTCGTCACCGCCAGGGACTCCGCCGGCCGCACCGCCCAGGCCGCCAGTTCGGTGTGGGTGACGAAGCAGGGCGAACTGTGGTTTGGCGGCGAGGACCATGATCGCATGGACCTGCTGCCGGAGAAAAAGAGCTACCAGCCCGGCGAGACCGCGCGCTTTCAGGTGCGCATGCCCTTCCGCTTCGCCACCGTGCTCGTCACGGTGGAACGGGAAGGCGTCATCGACAGCCATGTCATGCAACTGAACGGGCAGGACCCCACGCTTGAACTCAAGATCGGAGACAGCTGGGGCCCCAACGTCTACATCAGTGCGCTGGCCTTGCGCGGGCGTCTGCGCGAAGTGCCCTGGTACAGCTTCTTCACCTGGGGATTCAGGGCGCCCCGCGAATGGTGGACGGCCTTCTGGTACGAGGGACGGGAGTACACGGCACCGACGGCCCTGGTGGATCTGAGCAAACCGGCATACCGCCTGGGGGTGGCCGAAATCCGCGTCGGCACGCAGGCGCATCGGCTCGATGTCGCCGTCAAGGCCGACCGCGAAAGCTACCCCATCCGCGGCACCGCCACCGTCACCATCACGGCACGGCTCCCCGATGGCAAGCCCGCCGCTGGCGCCGAGGTGGCCCTGGCCGCGGTGGACCAGGCCCTGCTGGAACTGCTGCCAAACACCAGCTGGAATCTGCTGGAAGCCATGTTGCGGCGCCGCAGCTGGGGCGTGGAAACCGCCACGGCCCAGATGGAGATCATCGGCCGGCGCCACTATGGGCGCAAGGCGGTGCCGGCTGGCGGCGGTGGCGGCAAGTCACCCACACGCGAACTGCTCGACACCCTGCTGCTGTGGAAACCCGCCATTGTGTTGGACGCCAGCGGCCAGGCCACGGTGAAGGTTCCACTCAACGACGCGCTCACGCGTTTTCGCATCGTCGCTGTGGCCGACGCGGCCACCGGGCTGTTCGGGACGGGGCAGACCCATATCCGCGCCACGCAGGACTTGCAGATCATCAGCGGCCTGCCACCGCTGGTCCGCGAAGGGGATCAGTTCCGTGCCCAGTTCACCCTGCGCAACACCACGAAGCAGGCGATGAAAGTGGCCGTCGCGCCGCGGGCCACCCTGCTGGAGCTGCCGGCCCAGACTGCCGACATCCCGCCCGGAGAGGCCCGGGAGCTGTCCTGGACCGTCACCGCGCCGGCACAACTGGCGTTCACGCGCCAGGAGGCCATCCTGTGGGAAATCGAGGCCAAAGACAGCATCAGCGGCGCACGCGATGCGCTCAAGGCCCGCCAGCGCATCGTGCCCGCGGTGCCGCTGACGGTACAGCAGGCCACGCTGACACAGATCGACGGGCCGTTCAGCCTGGAGGTGGCGCCCCCCGGTGATGCCCAGCCCGGCCGGGGCGGCCTCAAGCTCGCGTTGCAGCCCCGTCTTGCCGAAGGCCTGCCCGGCGTGCGGGACTGGTTCGCCGACTACCCGTTCGTCTGCCTGGAACAGAAGACCAGCAAGGCCATCGGGTTGCGGGACGCCAGACTCTGGCAGACCGTGGTCAGCCAGATCCCCACCTATCTCGACAGTGACGGCCTGGCCAGCTACTTCCCGCCACGCGACGGCGAAACCGACCGCGGCAGCGACACCCTTACCGCTTACCTGCTGGCCGCTTCGCACGAAGCGGCTGGCGTGAACCCGGCCTTTGCGCTGCCCGACGAGGCCCGCGCGCCCATGGAACGCGGGTTGATTGCCTTTGTCGAAGGCCGCATCCAGCGCAACTTCTGGGCGCCGCGAAAGGACCTGGACGTGCGCAAGCTCGCCGCCATCGAGGCGCTGTCGCGCCACGGACGGGCGCAAGGGCGCATGCTGGGCAGCATCACCATCGCTCCGAACCAGTGGCCCACGAGCGCCGTGCTCGACTGGATCGCCATCCTCAAGCGCGTGGCCGACGTGCCGCAGCGCGAGCAGCGCCTGGCCGAGGCGATGCAGATTCTGCGCAGCCGGCTGTCCTGGCAGGGCACGAAACTGATCTTCAGCACCGAACGGGATGACTACTGGTGGTGGCTGATGAGCCATGGCGACGTGAACACGGCGCGCCTGCTGCTCACGGTGATGGACGACCCGGCCTGGAAGAGCGACATCGGCCGCGTGGCCAACGGCTTCATCGCGCGGCAGCAGCGCGGTGCCTGGCACACCACCACCGCCAACCTCTGGGGCGGCCTGGCGCTGGAGAAATTCTCGGCCAAGTTCGAGGCCACCCCCGTGGCCGGCACCACGCGCGCGGCACTCGGTGCCACCAACGCCAGCGTGGACTGGGCCAAGGTGGACCGCGTGAAGTCCACAGACGCCGCAGGGGCGCCGCTTCAGGGACGGCTCTTTGGCGCCCCCGCGTCTCCCGGAAACCTGCAGGGCAACACGATGTTCTTGCCCTGGGGTAAGGACGCCCGCGCCGACACCCTGACCCTCGCCCATCAGGGCACGGGCAAGCCCTGGCTGACGCTGCAGTCCCTCGCGGCGGTGGAACTGAAGGCACCGTTCAACGCGGGCTACAGCATCCGCAAGACCGTCACACCGGTGGAGCAGGCCAATCCGGGACGCCACTCGCGCGGCGATGTCCTGCGCGTGACGCTGGAGGTCAACGCCAGCGCCGACATGACCTGGGTGGTCGTGACCGACCCGATCCCCGGCGGGGCCACCATCCTGGGCAGCGGCCTTGGCCGCGACTCCCAGATTGCCACGCAAGGTGAAAAGCGGGCGGGCTGGGCCTGGCCCGCCTTCGAGGAACGCAGCTTCGAAGCCTACCGCAGCTACTACGAATACCTGCCCAAAGGCACGTTCAAGATGGAGTACACAGTGCGCTTGAACAACGTCGGTGACTTCGCCTTGCCGCCGACCCGGGTGGAGGCGATGTATGCGCCGGAAATGTTCGGAGAAGCGCCGAATGCCCGCATGGTGGTCAAGTGAATCGTCCGCGCCCCTGCCTCGACCGGGAAGGCTCGGGATGGTGAACCCGAGGCGCGCCACCGCGCGGGCGGCGCTGGCCGCCGTCCTGACGCTGGCCGCCATCACGGCCCGGGCCCTGCCCTCCTACACCGAGGTCAAGCAGGCCTTCCGGCCGTCGGACACCCTGCTCCTCGACCGCCATGGCGAGGTCGTCCACCGCCTGCGCACCGACCCGCAGGTACGGCGCGGCACCTGGGTTTCCGTGGCGGACATCTCTCCCGCCCTGCGCAGCGCGATCGTGCTCAGCGAAGACCGGCGTTTCCACGAGCACAGCGGCGTGGACTGGCGTGCGGTGACCGCCGCCGCCTGGGCCAACCTGTTCAATACCCGCACGCGCGGCGCATCCACGCTCACCATGCAGCTGGCCAGCCTGCTCGACGACCCGGCGTCGCAGCAGCTGCGCGCCGGACCTGGCGGGCGCAACGTGGTGCAGAAGCTCGGCCAGGCGGTGGCGGCCCAACGGCTGGAAACCCAGTGGCGCAAGGACCAGATCCTGGAGGCCTACCTGAACCTCGTGCCGTTTCGCGGCGAGATCGTGGGCATCGACGCGCTCAGCCGCAGCCTGTTCGGCAAGGCCCCGCACGGCCTGGACGCGCG
>JAEWVY010000333.1 GCA_023396625.1 Pseudomonadota bacterium
CCTGCGCATGGGTGCGCTCAAGGGCGTGATCCTCGACGCCGACGGCAGCGAGCTGGTCGATCTGTTCGATGCCTTCGACATCACGCCGCAGGCGGTGTCATTCGAATTTGGCACCTCGACGACCAACGTCAAGGCCAAGTGTGGCACCGTACTGTCCACCATCGAGGACAACCTGAAGGGCGAGTTCATGAACGGAGTCCACTGCCTGTGCTCGCCGGAGTTCTTCTCTGCGCTCACCGGCCACGCGAAGGTCGAGAAGGCGTTCGAGAACTGGCAGAACGGCGCGATCCTCATCAACGACATCCGTCGCGGCTTCACCTACGGCGGCATCACGTTCGAGGAGTACCGGGGTCAGGCTACCGATGCCAACGGCACCGTGCGCCGCTTCATCGCCGCTGGCGAGGCGCACGCCTTCCCGCTGGGCACCATCGACACCTTCGGCACCTATTTCGCCCCGGCGGATTTCAACGAAACCGTCAACACGGTCGGCCAACCGCTGTACGCCAAGCAGGAGCCGCGCAAGTTCGACCGGGGCACCGATCTGCACACGCAGTCCAACCCGCTGCCGATGTGCCATCGCCCTGGCGTGCTGGTGAAGCTGACGGTGGCGTGATGGGCCTCATCGAGCGGGTCTATGCAGCCGCTGCCAATGCGGGCCTGACGGTGCGCTGCCGCTGGACGCCTGCGGGCAGTCCGGCCAAGACGCAGCAGGTGGGCTTCTCCGCGCCCGACGACACCGTGCTCGATGGGCTGGCCTTGACCACCGACTACGCGATGACCTATCCCGCGTCGGGCCTCGATGGACTGGCCGTGCGCGACGTGGTGGTCATCGACGGCCACAGCTATCAGGTGCGTGACATCCGGGCCATCGGTGACGGCTCGGAGATGCGCGCCAAGCTCACAAGGCTCTGACGCCATGCCCGCTCACTCGATCCGCGAGCGGATTCTGCTCGCGGTGCTCGACGCTGTCCGCGCGCCGGTGGAAACGCTCGGAGCCACGTTGCACCGCTCGCCCACGGTGGCGATCAGCCGGGAGCAATGCCCGGCGCTGGTGGTGTTCCCCGAATCCGATGCCATCACAGAACGCGCCAACGACCGCGTGACGCGCGTGTTGACCGTCCGCCTCGTCGCCCTGGCGCGCGCCGTGCCACCCGCCATCCCCGAAACCGAAGCCGACCGGCTGCTCACCGCAGCCCACGCCGCGCTGCTGGCCGACGGGAATCTGGGCGGTCTTTGCCTCGGCATCCGCGAACAGGAATGCGAGTGGGACGTGGAAGACGCCGACGCGGTGGCCGCCGCGATTCCGGCGCGCTACGCGATCACCTACCGAACGCTCGCCCAAGACCTCTCAACCACTGGATGACACCCATGACCTCACTCGTCTTGCAACGCCCGCACACCCACGCGGGCGAGTCCTTCAAGGCAGGCGAACGGCTCGATGTGGATGGCGGCACTGCCGATTGGCTGGTCGCCAACGGCATAGCCCGGCACATCAGCGAGCCGCCCGCCGACGCCGCCCGCATCGACACCGATCTCAAACCCGTTCAACGCAAGGAATCCAAATCATGAGCACCTACGCCAGTTTTCAGGGCCGCGTCTTCCTCGGCAAACGCGACGAATCCGGCCTGCCCATCGAAGTACGCTCGCCCGGCAATGTCGCCGAGCTGAAGCTCTCGCTCAAGACCGATGTGCTGGAGCACTACGAAAGCCAGACCGGCCAGCGCTCGCTCGATCACCGCATGGTCAAGCAGAAGTCGGCCACGGTGAACCTCACCATCGAGGAGTTCACCAAGGAAAACCTCGCGCTGGCGCTCTACGGCAACCACGTCACCGGCAGCACCGGTTCTGTCACCGCTGAAACCATCGGTGGCGCGACGCCTGCCATCGGCGACCGCTACTTCTTCGCCCACCCCAAGGTATCGGCGGTCGTGGTCACCGATTCGGCGGGCACGCCCGCGACGCTGACCGCAGGCACGCACTACACGGTGGACACCGATTTCGGTGCCCTCCAGTTTCTGGATACCACCGGCTTCACCGCGCCATTCAAGGCCGCCTACACCTACGGTGCGGCCACCGAGATCGGCATCTTCACGCAGGCGCTGCCGGAGCGCTTCCTTCGGCTGGAAGGCATCAACACCGCGCAGGGCAACGCCAAGGTACTGGTCGAGCTGTACCGCGTGGCATTCGACCCGCTGAAGGAAATCTCCTTCATCTCGGACGAGTACAACAAGTTCGAGCTGGAAGGCTCGCTGCTCGCCGACAACACCAAGCCCTATGACGCGGTGCTGGGCCAGTTCGGCCGCATCGTGCAGCTGTGACGGAGCGGGCCATGAGCGAACTGGACAATCTCGTTCCACAAACGGTGGAACTGGTCATCGACGGCGAGCCACTGGCCATCAGGCCGCTCAAGGTCGGGCAGTTGCCTGCCTTCCTGCGTGCCATCACGCCGGTGATGCAGTACCTCGGGGGCGACGGCATCGACTGGCTGGCACTGTTCGGCGAGCGCGGCGACGACCTGCTGACGGCGGTGTCCATCGCCATCGGCAAACCGCGCGGCTGGGTGGATGCGCTCGACGCCGACGAAGCCATCCTGGTTGCCGCGAAGGTGATCGAGGTCAACGCCGATTTTTTTACGCGGACGGTGATGCCAAGGCTCGACGGTCTGATCGCGCAGACCAGCGCGGTGGCGGCCACGGCTGGTTCGACACCGTCCAGCACCTGATCGCCCGCGGCCACCGCCTGACCGACATCCTCGACTACACGCTGGCGCAGGTGCGCGGTTTCAGCGCTGCCTCCGTGCGCGCCGATGCTGCGCGCGACGCGAACCTGCTGTCGCTGATTGCCATCGGCGCGCGCGGCGACAGCCGCCACCTCGACCAGACCCTCGACAGGCTTCAAGACCATGCGCATCTCGGTTCGCATCGATAGCAAGGCCGCGCAGGCGCAGTTGCGCCGATGGGGCGGCGAGTTCCGCGAGAAGGTGCAGAAGGCGGTTGCGCGCGGCATCGCCAGCGAGGCCACCGAGTTGAAGCAGGACGTGCGCAACCACGTTGCAGGCCAGATGACGGTGGTCAAGAAGTCCTTCGTCAAAGGCTTCACCGCCAAGGTGCTGGACAAGGACAAGAACCGGCTGCCCGCGCTCTACGTCGGCTCGCGCATTCCGTGGTCGGGCATCCATGAGCACGGCGGCCAGATCGGCGGGCGGATGCTGATCCCACTGCACGGGCGTGTGGGCCGCAAACGCTTCAAGGCGCAGATCGCCGAGTTGATGCGCGGCGGCAATGCGTATTTCATCAAGAACGCCAAGGGGAACCTCGTGCTGATGGCCGAGAACATCAAGGAACACGACCGGCCACTGGCAGGCTTCAAGCGCCGCTACCGCAAGGCCGAAGGCATCAAGAAACTCAAGCGCGGCGCGGATGTGCCCATCGCCGTGCTGGTGCCCCGCGTGCAGCTCAAGAAGCGCCTGAACGTCGAACGCATGGTGGCCGGGCGCATTCCGCGTCTGTCGGCGGCCATCAAGAAGCAGTTGCGGCAGGTGGACTGACGATGGCGAACCGTATTTCCGTCCTCGTCGCGCTCGAAGGCGCGGACGAGGGGCTCAAGCGCGCCATCAACGATGCCGAGCGCAGCCTCGGCGGCTTCGGCTCCAGCGCCAAATCCGCCAGCGACAAGGCCGCCGCCGGGGTGGCCGAAGTCAAGGCGGGCATGAACGCCTTTGGCGATCAGGTCTCCAAGGCCAAGACCCAGTTGCTGGCCTTCCTGACCATCAACTGGGCTAGCGGCAAGCTGCAGGAGATCGTCCAGATTGCCGATGCGTGGAACATGATGTCCGCGCGCCTCAAGCTCGCCACCGCAGGCCAGCGCGAGTACACGGTCGCGCAGAAGGAACTGTTCACCATCGCCCAGCGCATCGGCGTGCCGATCCAGGAAACGGCCACCCTCTACGGCAAGCTGCAGCAGGCGGTGCGGATGCTGGGCGGCGAGCAGCAGGACGCGCTGACGCTGACCGAGAGCATCTCGCAAGCGCTACGCATCTCCGGCGCGTCGGCCACAGAGGCGCAGTCGGCCCTGCTGCAGTTCGGGCAAGCGCTGTCCTCGGGCGTGTTGCGTGGCGAGGAATTCAACTCGGTCGTCGAGAACAGCCCGCGTCTGGCCAAGGCGCTGGCCGATGGCCTGAACGTGCCCATCGGGCGCTTGAGGAAGCTGGCCGAAGAAGGCCGCCTGACCGCCGACGTGGTCGTCAACGCGCTGATGAGCCAGAAGGACAAGCTGGCCGCCGAGTACGCGCAACTGCCGATGACCGTCAGCCAGTCCTTCACCCGGCTGGCCAACGCCTTTGGCCAGTGGATCAGCCGCCTCGACGAATCGACCGGTTTCACGCAGAAGCTGGCGCAGGCGCTGACTTGGCTCGCGGACAACCTCGACACCGTGATGAAGTGGCTCACGCGCATTGCCGAGGTCGGCCTCGCGGTGTTGGTCTACCGGCTGATCCCGGCGCTGATCATCGCGTGGCAGACGGCGGGCGCGGCGGCGGTGACGGCGGCCAGCAGCACGGCGGCGGCGTGGGCGACGGCAAACCTGTCCGTGTCGAACGCCATCGCCACCGTCGGCAAGCTGCGCGTGGCCTTCGGCGTGCTGGGCGCTGCCATCGTCGGCTGGGAAATCGGGACGTGGTTGTCCGAAAAATTCGAGATCGTCCGCAAGGCAGGCATCTTCATGGTCGAGGTGCTGATGA
>JAEWVY010000065.1 GCA_023396625.1 Pseudomonadota bacterium
TCGATCAGAGGGCCGCGAACGGGGCTGAATATGCCCCGAATTTGCCCCTTGAAAGCCGAAAAATTTTGTCATCTGAAATATCAATCGACAACGACCGCGTCAGCGGTGGTTATGCAGACCATCCCTAACGGCCCTGGGCAGCCAGATCAACCGCAGCCACCCGTCGTTTGACCCGCGCAACTACGGCGTGGCCAAGCTGGGCGAACTGATCCGCCAACAGGCGGCGTATCTGGAGATGAAGGAAGTGAAGACGGGCGAGGGGGATGCGGTGCAGACGCATCTACATGTGCGGCGCAAGGTGGCAGGTGCGGCCAAGGCCTAACACTCTTAGCCTTATCGACCGTTAGATCTCGTGGAATGTACGCAAGCAGCTACCAAAAGAGTAGCGGACCAGGATTCAGTTTGTCATTCCAGTCCCGCCGGCAAGGCATCCAGTTGGCTCTTCAACGCCGGCAATGCGGTTTGGATCGTGTCCCACACTACGTCAAGGTTGATGTCGAAGTAGCCATGTGCGATGCGGTTGCGCATGCCCCGCATGCTGCGCCACGGGATATGTGCGTGCTGCTCGGCAAAAACAGGGTGTTGATCCATCACCTTGGTTGCCGCTTCACCCAAAACGATAAGGCTCATCACCACCGCTTGCTGGGTACGTTTGTCTTGTTCAAAGTCGGCCTGGGCCATCCCCTCGGTGAACGATTGCGCGTCGGCAATCGCTTGGCGCATGTGGTCCAGATAGTCCGGCAACCGATTGATGGTCATACTGGTCGGGCTTCTTGTGCGACGATGTCGCGGAACTTGGCTGGCAGGTCCTTGAGGGTGAGCACATCGACCGACACACCGAGCAATTCCTGCAGTTCGTCTTGCAGGCCACCCAAGTCCAGCAGCGTAGTGCCGGGCAATGTTTCCACCAACAAATCCAGATCGCTGCCATCGCGGTCATCCCCGCGCAAGGCGGAGCCGAATACCCGCGGGTTGGTCACGCGATAGCGTGCTGCAGCAAGGCAGACGGCGTCACGGTGCTGGCGGAGGGCTTGGGAAGGGCGCATGGGCTGCATGGGCTGCATGGGCTGGAGTTTAACGGCGCGGAACGATTGTTTGTCAAAAGTGCCTCCAGCCCTCGCGGGATATGCGCAGTCAGCTACGAAACGTGTAGCAATTTACGTTGATGCCGCGGCCATGGGCAACCGCGATTTGCACCTGGGGTAGTTGCTGCAACCCCAAAAATGCGCGCCACCTTTGGCTGGTGTGCGCTCCAGCATCTTGATGCCGCAACTGGCGCAGGTAGGGCGCCAGTATTCACCCTCGTAGGCCACGTCCAGCAACTCCTTCTGTTGCTCTGGGGTGCGTTTGGCGATCTGCGCCAGCAGGCCATTGCCGTCCAGCGCGTTGATGCCATTGTCTTTGGCGAACTGCCGGGCATCGGGGGTGTAGGTGGACGTGGTGGCGTAGGTGCCGCGCTTGAGCTGGTGCGAACTCATCACGCCAAAGAACTCGCGCATTTCCTTCACGCCCACGGCCTTGCCCTGCCAGTGCTTGCACTGCACCACCGCTACTGGCCCTTCGGCATTGCGGCTGTGCAGCCAAATGTCTACGCCGCCGTCGGCACCGTGGGATTGGGACTTGGTTTCAAACCCAGCTTGTGCAAACAGTTTCTCGCACACCGCTTCGAACCGGCGCCACTCGATGGCGGCAAAGACGGCGGGGCTCCAACTGGTTGCGACCTCACGTGCCTGTGGCGCTGGCGCATAGGGCTCTCTTGGGATTGCGGGGATTTGGTCCCGAATGTCGCGCGGCTGAGCATGCTCATTGCGCGCCGGTGCGCGTGGGGCCACTTCAGGTGGCGGGGTGGTCTTTGCGACCGTGGCCTTGGTGATTTGGTGGAGGCACAAGAGAACCACGCCTACCGCTAACGCCATCCAGCCTGGCACACGCAGCGCTGAAACAACGGCTTTCGCCACGGGAGAGGCGCCAACGAACAGCGGCATGACCAGCATCCCAATGCCCAGAGCGCAAAGGCTCAGGCCCTTTTCCTGCATGGTGTTGAGAGCGCGGCTTTGCCGCTTGGTAGACCTTGACCGTGCCATGTGCTTTCCTCCACCTGTGCCTAATCCCGCTATGGTTGCGGATTGGTTGAAGTGTACTTTAAGGGAAATGCGGTGTTAGCCCTTGTGGAATATGCGCTTATAGCTACTGAAAGCATAGCAATTTGGACTTTGTTGAGTCGCGAAAATAATGTGCTGGCCGAGGTCTCGCGTTACGGTACCTCCACCATCATGCGTGCCTATGGTGACTGGACCACGCAGAACCTGCGCAGCTGAAAAGATGTGTTGCACGAAATGGCCATCCAGCTCAAACAGCAGTTCCGCCACGCGTTCAACCTCAGATGAATCAAACGTATATCACGATCTATCAAAGGCCAGAATGCTGCGTGGCCGCAGCGTTCCACTATGGCCTAAGGATGGTCTGCATAACCACCGCTGACGCGGTCGTTGTCGATTGATATTTCAGATGACAAAATTTTTCGGCTTTCAAGGGGCAAATTCGGGGCATATTCAGCCCCGTTCGCGGCCCTCTGATCGATTT
>JAEWVY010000090.1 GCA_023396625.1 Pseudomonadota bacterium
GGCGTGCACTGAGCGGGAGCGGGCTGGCGCAGGTGGCTGAACAGCCGGAACTCGCAGTCAGGGTCGCCGCAGTGGGGGCAGCGACCTTGCCAGGTTGAGGAATTTTTGCTGTTTTTGCCGTTTCCCAGCGTCGCATGGTCATTCTTGGCTATTGAATCAATAGCATTCAGGGCTTGGGCCAGGCGAACGGCGCCTTGGCCGTAGATGACCTGCCAGCTGGCGGGTTGACGGGAAAGTGCGGCGCGCAGCAGGGTATCGACCGGCTCACGCGCGTGCGGGCCGTCACGCAGCTGGCCATCGGCGACCCAGGGCAGGTCCAGGCCCATGACCAGCGTGAGGTCGTAGTGGCGTTGGTGGCTGAGCGCGAACGCGTAGAGCGATTCGTCCCGGAACAGCAGGTGACTGTAGATGGCGACCATCAGGGGCGTGGTGTCGGCGATGACGAAATCGATGCCGTCGTCGGACCGCGCGAGCACGCGACGGGCCTGCTCCCGTGCAATGGGCGCCTGCTCGTCGGGCCTGGGCGTGCGGCCCTGCCGATCGCACCACTCGCGCAGCACTTCGTGCACCACGGCCACCTGCTGTCCGCGGGCGCGCAAGGCCGCGGCGAGGGCCGCGGACAGCACGGTCTTGCCGGTGCTCTCGGCGCCGAGCAGGGCGACGCGTTGAGGACGTTTTTCGCTCCGCGTCATGGCGCCTCGACCTCCCGGAGCCTGTGCCGCCAGGCGCGCCAGCCGGCCCAGCTCAGACCGATGAACAGGGCGTAGAGCAGGGCGGTGAGCCACAGACCTTTCCAGGCGAACAGGCCCACGCTGGCGACGTTGACGACGATCCAGACCAGCCAGTTCTCGATGTACTTTCTTCCGAGGAGGAACTGGCCAACGACGCTCAGCGCCGTTGGAAACGCATCCCACCAGGGCACGTCGGTGTCGGTGAAGCGCCGGAGAAACAGGCCGGTGAGCGGCCACAGCAGGGTACTTGCCGCCACCACCGCCCACCAGCCGCGCCCGGCCAGCCTGGCCACCGACAGGGGGCGGCCGTCCCCTCGGTGCCCGCGCAGCCATTGCAGCCAGCCCCAGCCGGCCATCAAGGCGAAAAACACCTGCAGCCCGGCCTCCGCGTAGAGCCGATGGCGCCAGAACAGCGCGATATACAGCAGGGAACTGAGGGCGGCCAGGGGCCAGCCCCAGTGAATTTCCCGGATATTGCAGCCCACCATGGCCAGGGCGAGTGCAAAGGCGACGACTTCGAGCCAGCTTGTGGCGGCACCCCAGAGCGTGAAGGCTTCGGAGAAAAGGGTTTCGAGCATGGGCGCATGGCGGCGGCGGACGCCGCGCGGTGGCAGTCAGCGGCCGAGTTGCACGAGGATTTCGTTGGGCTTGACCATGCCGAGTTCTCCGCGGGCCTTTTCCTCGACCATTTCCAGACCTTCCCGCAGGTCGCGCACTTCGGCGGCCAGGCGGTCATTGGCTTCGCGCGCCGTGGCGTTCGCGGCCTGCTGGGCCCGGACTTTCTGCTGCAGCTGGTTGACGTCCGGAATGCTGCCCCGGCCCATCCACAGCCGCGTGTGAAATACCACGAGCAGCAGGATCAGGACGATCGCGACGCTGCGATGGGCCATGACGGTGGAACAGGCGCGGGGCGGGCCGGCGGGAGGTCAGCGCAGGTTGTAGAACGCAGCGCGGCCGAGGTACTGGGCGATGTCGCCCAGGTCTTCCTCGATGCGCAGCAGCTGGTTGTACTTGGCCATCCGGTCGCTGCGGCTGAGCGACCCGGTCTTGATCTGGCCGGCGTTCAGCCCGACGGCGATGTCGGCGATCGTCGAATCCTCCGTCTCGCCCGAGCGGTGCGAGATCACGGCAGTGTAGCCGGCACGCTTGGCCATCTCGATGGCGGCGAAGGTTTCGGTCAGAGTGCCGATCTGGTTGATCTTGATCAGGATGGAATTCGCGATGCCTTTCTCGATGCCTTCCTTGAGAATCCTGGTGTTGGTGACGAACAGGTCGTCGCCGACCAGCTGGACCTTCTGGCCCAGACGCTCGGTGAGAATCTTCCAGCCGTCCCAGTCGCCTTCGGCCATGCCGTCCTCGATGCTGATGATGGGGTACTTGTCCACCCAGGTGGCCAGGATATGGGTCCATTCCTCGGCGGTCAGCACCAGGCCTTCGCCCTCGAGGTGGTATTTGCCGTCCTTGTAGAACTCGCTGGACGCGCAATCCAGGCCGATGGCGATCTGTTCGCCGGCGGTGTAGCCGGCCTTGTCGATGGCGTCCAGGATCATCTGGATGGCGGCCTCGTGGCCCGGAACGCTGGGGGCGAAACCGCCCTCGTCGCCCACGGCGGTGCTCATGCCCTTGTCGTGGATGATCTTCTTGAGCGCATGGAACACTTCGGCGCCCCAGCGCAAGGCTTCGCGGAAGCTGGGCGCCCCCACGGGAATGATCATCAGCTCCTGCAGGTCGAGGTTGTTGTTGGCGTGCGCGCCGCCATTGATGACGTTCATCATCGGCACCGGCAGCTGGCAACCATTCATGCCGCCGAAATAGCGGTACAGCGGCAGGCCCGACTCTTCTGCCGCGGCGCGGGCCACGGCCATGGAGACGGCCAGCATGGCGTTGGCGCCCAGGCGGCTCTTGTTGTCGGTGCCGTCGAGGTCGATCAGGGTCTTGTCCAGGAAGGCCTGTTCGGAAGCGTCCAGCCCCAGCACGGCCTCGGAGATTTCGGTGTTGATATGCTCCACGGCCTTGAGCACGCCCTTGCCCAGGTAGCGGCTCTTGTCGCCGTCGCGCAGTTCGATGGCCTCGCGCGAGCCGGTGGAGGCGCCCGAGGGCACGGCGGCGCGGCCCATGGTGCCGGATTCCAGCAGCACGTCGCATTCGACGGTGGGGTTGCCGCGGCTGTCCAGGATTTCACGGGCGACGATGTCAACGATTGCACTCATAAATTTCTTTCAGAAATAGCGGAATGGGTCGGTAAGAAGGAAACAGCGACGGTGCTGGCGCGTGCGCCGGGTGGGTGACGCGGGGCTCATGTGCCTTCGACCACCACCAGGCGCATGATGGCGGCTCCCTGGCGTGCGGCGCGGGCCTTGCCGTATTCGGGCGAGGCATTGAAGGCCTTGGCCGCTTCGAAGGACGGAAACTTCAGGATCACCAGCCGCTCCGGTGCCCAGTCGCCTTCGAGGACTTCGACCTTGCCGCCGCGGACGCAGATTTCCGCGCCATGCGCCTGCATGGCGGCCGAGGACCATTTTCTGTATTCCTCGTATTGCGCCGGATTCGTGACGGTGACGTTGGCGATGATGTAGCCGCTGCTCATTTAGGCCTCGAAGTGGTTTTCCAGAAAGCCGTTCTTCTTGGTCACGCGGTCCAGTTCGACCAGTGTTTCCAGCAGGGCCTTCATGTGTTTCAGGGGCACGGCGTTGGGGCCGTCGGACCAGGCCAGATCCGGGTTGGGGTGGGTTTCCATGAAGAAGCCGGCCACGCCTACGGCGGCGCCGGCGCGGGCCAGCACGGGCACCATCTCGCGGGCGCCGCCGCTGCTGGTCCCTTGGCCTCCCGGCTTCTGCACGGAGTGGGTCACGTCGAACACCACGGGTGCGCCGGACTTGCGCATTTCGGCCAGGCTGGTCATGTCGGCCACGAGGTTGTTGTAGCCGAAGCTCACGCCGCGCTCGCAGGCCAGAAAACGGTCGGGGTTCAGGCCCGCCTCGACGGCGGCGGCGCGGGCCTTGTCGATCACGTTCTTCATGTCCCAGGGCGCAAGGAACTGGCCCTTCTTGATGTTCACCGGTTTGCCCGAGCGGGCCACGGCGTGAATGAAGTCGGTCTGGCGGCAAAGGAAGGCCGGCGTCTGCAGCACGTCGACCACGCTGGCGACCTCGGCCACCTGTGACTCGTCGTGCACGTCGGTGAGGACGGGCACGCCGATCTGGCGGCGTACTTCGTCCAGGATCTTCAGGCCGGCTTCCATGCCCACGCCGCGCTTGGTCGAACCGGACGAACGGTTGGCCTTGTCGAAGGAGCCCTTGTAGATCAGAGGGATGCCCAGGGAGGTGCAGGCCTCCTTGAGCTGGCCGGCCACGTCGAGGGAGATCTGCAGCCCTTCGATGGAGCAGGTGCCAGCGATCAGGAAAAAGCGCTGGTCGAGGCCGATGTCGAAGCCACAGAGTTTCATGCGTGCTTTCTCAGGCCACGGCCTTCAGGTTCTGCTTGCCGGCGGCCTGGTGGTCCAGCGCGGCCTTGATGAAAGCGTTGAACAACGGGTGCCCGTCCCAGGGTGTGGACTTGAATTCGGGGTGGAACTGCACACCCACGAACCAGGGGTGCACGGCCTTGGG
>JAEWVY010000323.1 GCA_023396625.1 Pseudomonadota bacterium
CCGCCGTGGACTGCCCCACGCTGTCCTTGTTGACATCGAGGTCAAGAATGATGTTGCCCTCTGGGGTGATCTGTGGCGTCACTTCCAACTTGAGGTTGGCCTTGCGGAAGGCAATTGACGTGGCCCCGCTGGAGGTCGCCACCTGATAGGGCAGCTCGGTCCCCTGCTCGATCAGAGCCTTGGTCTGGTCGGCCGTGACCACCCGTGGGCTCGAGACCACCTTCCCTTTGCCGTCCGCCTCGAGCGCAGAAATCTCGAGATTCAAAAACCTGTTTGCCGCCGAACTGAACAGCGAGATGGCAAACGCCGAAGGGTTGTAACCGTTCTGCCCCACGGCCGGCAGATTCACGAACGTCGTGTTCGCCGGATCCAGCACGGTGGAGTTCTGGCCAGTTGTCCCATAGATGGCGTTGTAACTGCCCGCCAGGGCAACGCGATGGCCGTTGTTGCCAATGGCATACCCAGGATCCCCTCCCCGTATGCCACGCAGATCGGAGCCTCCAAGCTTGACCCCCAGCGATTTCCCGAACGTGTCCGACGCCTCGACGATACGCGCCTCGATCAGCACCTGCCGAACTGCGACGTCCAGCTTGTTGATCATCTCCTGCACCTGAAGCAATTTGCTCGGGATATCGGAAACGAACAACTGGTTGGTTCGTGGTTCCGCAATCACCGTACCACGCGCGCTGAGAATCCGGGCACTCGCACCCGGCCCAGTTCCACCAACGGTCAGTTTCCCGGCGATCTCTTCCGCCTTGGTGTAGTTCAACTGAAAGGATTGCGTCTGCAATGGCTCCAGGTTCTGGATGGCCACACTGGCTTCCAGCTCCTGTTTTTCCTTTGCAGCCAGCTCATCCTTCGGGGCAATCCACAGCACGTTGCCCGTCTTCCGGATGCCGAGCCCTTTGGCGCGAAGAATGATGTCCAATGCCTGGTCCCAGGGGACATCCTTGAGCCGCAAAGTCACTGCGCCCGTGACCGTATCCGAGGTCACAATGTTGAAGTTTGTGAAATCAGCAATGACCTGGAGCAGGGACCGCACTTCGATATTCTGGAAATTCAGCGAAAGCTTCTCGCCACTGAAACCGGGGCCCTGCGACAGCTTGTTCGGGTCGTACTTCTGGGGACGGACCTCCACCACGAACTGACTGTCGCTCTGGTAGGCCGAATGTTCCCAAGCGCCACGCGGCTCGATCACCATGCGCACCCGACCCGCGTTCTCGAAGGTCGTCACCGTCTGCACGGGCGTGCCGAAGTCGGCGACATCGAGCCGTCGGCGCAGACCTTCGGGCAACGACGACTTGAGGAACTCCACCACAAGTGTCTGCCCCTGCTGTTTGATGTCCACGCCCACCTGGTTATTGGCCAGATCCACCACCACACGACCTGCGTTGTCCGCGCCGCGGCGGAAGTCCAGATCCTTGATCGGCAGGACATCCGTGTTGTGGTCTTCCGCGAAAACCTGACTCGACTTGCCGGCAGGCAAGGCGGTCACGACGGGCTCGAGATAGACGAGCAGGCTTTTCCCGCGCACTTCGGTCTTGTATGTTGTCGCCTGCTTGAGGTTGAGCACCATCCGGGTCCGGTCGCCCGCCTGCACCACATTGACAGTCTTCAGATTGCCCTGATTCACTTCAACAGCGGACCGTCCTGTCCCGTTGGACACCTCAGGAAAATCCAGCGCGATACGCGCGGGAACCTGGATGGCAAACCCGCTCGGCGCCGAAGCAAGCGGCTGCGCGAGATCCACCCGAATGACTTCCGCGCCCCCCTGGATCGAGCCTGTCACGGCCTCGATCACGTTCTGTGCCTGCGCTGCAAGAGATAACCACAGGGTCGCGGCTGCCGCAATGCCCCGGGCTGTCCATCTGGATGCCGGACTCAGTCTGTAATTCATTTCAACCCCTCTTGCAATTGCAGTGTGGCGGGACGTTCAATCCATTCGCCAGCGGCGTCCTGCACGATCTCGCGCAAAACAATCTCCGTCTCGGTCACCTTGACAATCCGACCATAGTTCTGCCCAAGGTAGTTCCCCAACTGGACTTGATAAAGCAGGTTATCCACCCTCACCAGGGCCACCTTCTTTCCACTCCTGTTCAGGCTGCCCACCATCTGCACTGCATCAAGTGGCATGCTTTCCAGAGGCTCCTTGCGCCGGTTCAATTCCGGCGCCACCAGGGCCGCGTTCGACGTGGCATTGGCCGACTGCCTACGCAGTGCCTCTGCGAGCTTCTGACTGCTGAACGGCTCCACCGCGGCGTTCTGGGTGTAGGCCTGCGGCACGAACTTCGACGGCTCGGAGATCGGTGTGACCTTGGGTCTGGTCTGACTTCTCTGCTCCTGCATCCACTGCTGCAGCTCCTCCTGACCTGAATCGGCGCATCCGCCGAGCAGGAGCGGCAATGCCATGAGGCCCATGAAGTGACGCATGCTCATTTCTTGCCCCCTTTCGTCGCAGGGGCTGCCTTGCGCTGCGCGGCAATTTCATCCGGATCGAGGTAGCGGAATGTCTTTGCCGTCGCGTCCAGCGTCAGGGAAGCTTCGCGCCCAGGCACCACGGACAGGTTATTGAGCGTCACGATCCGCGAGAGGCCGGCGATATCGGCCGTAAAGGCACCAATGTCGTGGAAACGTCCGTTGACCCGCAAGGCAATCGGCAACTCGGCGTAGTAGTCCTTCACACTCACCTGGCCAGGACGAAACAACTCGAACTGCAGGCTGCGACCCAGCCCGGCCTGGTTGATGTCGGACAGCAGCGCGTCCATTTCCGCCTTGCTGGGCAGTTGCTTTTCAAGCTGGATGACATACTGCTGCACTTGCTCACGCTGTTTCTTCAGGGCATCAAGATTCACCGCCTGCGCATACTTCTTCTTGTAGTCCTCACGCAGCTTCAATTCCCTGGCCTGTTCCTCCTGCAACTGCGCCTCGGAATCCTGCAGCCAGACAAACCACAACACACCGACCACCAACAGCGTCAGGCACAAGGCCAGCAAATATCGTGGCAACACGGGCCAGAACACCGGATCTCTCGGGTCCAACCCGGCAAACTGCCGTTTGAACGTATCCAGGGCGTTGGCCAACCGGTCATTCTTGGAAACAAGGCTCACCATGATCCTTATCCTTTACCGCTTGGCGACTGAAGCAGCGGCCGACGCGGCAGAGACTGCCTGCTTGGCCGCATTGGCACGCTGAAGCTGTACCTTGATGGTGAAGTTCGATACCCGGCGCTGATCACGCTGCGATAGTGCGATGCTCGAGGCAATGATTTCAACCAGCTCGGGTTTGGCCAGCCAGGGACTCTCATTCGACAGATTGCGCAGGAATTCAGACACCCTCTCATTGGACTGGGCCACGCCGTTGAGGGTGATCTGCTGGTTCTGTTGCCTCAGCGCCGTCAGATAGATGCCATCAGGCAGCAGACGAACCAACTCGTTCAGCAACTGCACCGGCAAGTTGCGATCCGACTGCAAGTCCTCGACTGCCTGTTGCCGCGCCCGCAAGGCCGCAATTTCATCCTGCAGGGCAGCGATATCCTTGATTTGGGCATCCAGTCGCTTGTTTTCACTGGTCAGATAGTCGTTCCGCGTCCGTTGACTGGAGATTTGCGCCTCGTACCACACATAAATCAAGACAGCCAGTCCCAGGCCCAGCAAAGCCGCCAGCCCCATCGACATGTAGAAATGCTCGCGCCGGCGCTTGCGCGCCGCCTCGCGGTGCGGCAACAGGTTGATCAGAATCACTGGTGAAACCTCCGCATCGCCAAGCCGCACGCCGTGAGATAGGAGGGCGCTTCACGGCGAAGCTTGTTTTCTCTCACGCTGCTGCCCACCGCCATGCCCGCGAATGGATCAATCACACTGCACGGGAAAGAAGTTTGCTGGGTCACCGCGCCCGTCAGTCCGTCCAATGCCGACGACCCGCCGGACAACATCACGTAGTCCACCCGGTTGTGGGGCGTACTTGTGAAGAAGAACTGCAAGGCACGGCTGATTTCCTGGGCAAGATTCTCGACAAAGGGGTGCAGGACAGCATCCGCGTAGTCATCCGGAAGATCGCCATTGCGCTTCTTCGACTCTGCCTCCTCGGGCGTGAAGCCATACTGGCGCACGATCAGCTGCGTCAGCTGCGCCCCCCCAAAGGCTTGGTCCCGCTCATACAACACGTCCTGGTTGCGAATCACCTGCATGCTGGTGGTGAACGCACCTATTTCGAACAACGCCACAATGGCGTCCGCACCACGTTCTGGCAGGTTTTCTATCAGCCGGCCTGCCGCCAGCCTGGAAGCATAGGATTCGACATCCAGAATCACCGGCTTCAAACCCGCCGCCTCGGCCAAGCCCTGCCGGTCCTGCACCTTGTCTTTGCGCGATGCCGCGATCAACACGTCCACATCGCCCGTGGAATTGGCGGTGGGGCCCACCACACAGAAATCCAGGCTGACTTCGTCCAGGGAAAAGGGGATGTACTGATTGGCCTCCGACTCGACCTGGACCTCCAGCTCTTGCTCCGACAGTCCCGCAGGCAGCACGATCTTGCGCGTGATGACAGAAGACGCCGGCAGCGCCAGAGCGACGTTTTTCGTCCGTGTGCCGCTTTTCTTGACCACGCGACGCACAGCCTCGGCGACTTCATCGAATTTTTCGATGTTGCCATCCGTGATCCAGCCCCGTTCCAGGGACTCCATGGCACAACGCTCGAGCACCAATTGCCCGGACGGCTCACGGCCCAGTTCCACCAGCTTCACGCTGGATGAACTGATGTCAAGCCCCACCAGGGCGGCAGGCTGCCTGCGAAACAAAGACCCCAATGAGATCAAAACAGTCCCCTGATACCAGCCGAAAAGGGCCAGAAATACTTAAGAATCCACTTGAATGCTATCAGCAAGCCCCTTGCACAACATGGAAAAATTCCACGCTTGGGCGCCGGAACGTTGCCAAAAGCCGACGAGGGAATGTCCCGGATGGGTTTCGAAGACACCAAATGCAGCGATACGCGCACCCCGGTAACAATCGGAAACGCGCCCCGGCATTTCGGAAATTGGCGATTTTTATAATGGGCTGGCCCAAACCCTTCCCTTTTTATGCCCCTGAAACCTGAATCACACGCCGCCGACTCGCGCCCGACCTACCCCTCCTCCTTTCGCTGGACCCGTTTCCTGTGGAAGACATTGCTGTGGAGCTTCGGGCTGGTTCTCGCCGGCATCCTTTCAGGGGTATTGCTGACAGCGGTAGCCCTGTCTGTGGCCTATCCCAGCCTGCCTGACATTTCGAATCTGTCCGACTACCGCCCCAAGCTTCCATTGCGGGTCTATACCCAGGATGGCACGCTCATCGGCGAGTTCGGCGAAGAGCGGCGCCGGCTCACACCCATCGGAGAAATTCCAAAGGTCATGAAAGATGCGGTGCTGTCCATCGAGGACGCACGCTTCTATCATCACGGCGGCGTGGACTACCTGGGCGTGATCCGGGCCGGTCTGGCCAATCTCGGCCGCTTCAAAAGCCAGGGAGCTTCCACCATCACGATGCAGGTCGCTCGCAACGTCTACCTGTCATCGGAAAAGACCTACACCCGAAAAATCTACGAGATCCTGCTGACCTTCAAGCTCGAACACCTGCTGACCAAGGACCAAATTCTGGAAATCTACATGAACCAGATCTTCCTTGGAAATCGCGCGTACGGCTTTGCCGCCGCAGCGGAGGCCTATTTCGGCAAGCCGTTGAAGGACATTACGATCGCGGAAGCCGCGATGCTGGCAGGCCTGCCCAAGGCGCCGTCTGCCTATAACCCCATCAGCAACCCGACGCGGGCGCGGTCGCGGCAGCTGTACATCATCGAACGGATGGAAGCCAACGGGTTCATCACTGCCGCGCAGGCCGATGCCGCCAAGAAGGAGCAGGTGAAGGTCAAAAGCGGCGCTGACGGTTCACGCATTCATGCGGAATACGTCGCGGAAACGGTCAGGCAGCTGGTCTACGCGCAATACGGAGAAGAAGCCTACACCCGTGGTCTGAATGTCTACACCACCTTGCTGGCCAGTGGCCAGGGTGCGGCCTACCAGGCGATGCGCAACGGCATCATGGACTACGAACGACGCCAGGTCTACCGGGGGCCCGAGCAATTCATCGAATTGCCGTCCGACCCCAAGGAGCGCGAGGACGCCATCGACGAGGCGTTGGCGGACCATCCGGACAACGGCGACGTGCTCGCCGCCGTGGTGCTTGACGCCCACCCGAAGAAAATCACCGCCATCCGGCAAAACGGGGAGATGGTCGACATCACGGGCGACGGGCTCAAGCCCGCCCAGTCGGGGCTCTCGCCCAAGGCCGGCCCCAAGACCCGGCTGCGAACCGGCGCCGTCATCCGGGTGGTTCGCACACCGAAAAACACCTGGGAAATCACCCAGCTCCCCGAGGTCGAGGGCGCCTTTGTGGCCATGGATCCCCGCAATGGGGCGATTCGTGCGCTCGTCGGCGGCTTCGATTTCAACAAGAACAAATTCAACCATGTGACACAGGCCTGGCGACAGCCCGGGTCGAGCTTCAAACCCTTCATCTATTCCGCGGCACTGGAAAAGGGGTTCACCCCCACCACCATCGTCAACGACGGTCCCCTGTTCTTTGACGCGGGCGTGACGGGTGGCCAGCCGTGGGAGCCGAAGAATTACGACGGGAAATTCGAAGGTCCCATGCCGCTGCACACCGCCCTCGCAAAATCCAAAAACATGGTCTCCATCCGTGTGCTGCAGGCCGTAGGCCCCCAGAATGCGCAGGACTGGATCGCCCGTTTCGGCTTCGACGCCGACAAGCACCCGCCCTTCCTCACCATGGCGCTTGGCGCCGGCTCGGTCACGCCGATGCAGATGGTGACTGCATATTCGGTGTTTTCCAATGGCGGCTACCGGGTCAATCCTTGGCTGATTTCCCGGATCGTCGACCAGAAGGGCAAGACGCTGGTGGACGTTCAGCCGCCAGCGCTCAACCCTTCGATGCGCGTCATCGATGCCCGCAACGCCTTCATCATGAACCGCCTGCTGCGCGAGGTGGCGCGCGCCGGCACGGCGGCCAAGGCACAAGCGTTGCTCAAACGCACGGACCTGGCCGGCAAGACGGGCACCACCAACGACTCGATCGACACTTGGTTCGCGGGCTATCAGCCCACCCTGGCGGCCGTCGTGTGGATGGGCTACGACACGCCGCGCTCGCTGGGCGATCGTGAGACAGGCGGGGGCCTGAGTCTGCCCATCTGGATCAGCTTCATGCAGAACGCCCTGCAGGGCGTGCCTGTCATGGATCCCATGGTGCCCGAAGGCGTCGTCAACGCAGGCGGTGACTGGTACTACGACGAGTACACACCGGGGACCGGCGTCAGCAGCCTCGGCCTGGAGGAGCCACAGGAACCGGCCGTGCCCTTCAACGCCCAAACCCCGCCGCAGGCGCCACCGCCCCCATCCGACGAGAGGAAACGCATCCTCGACCTGTTCAGAAACTGATCAGCCCGCAAACGCCAGTGGCAGGCCGGCCTGGGCGCTGGCATCGAGCGACAGGCGCTCAAAGAAATCGCCACGGCCCCGGGTGTCCACCCACCGCGCCCCATCGAAGACAAAGTGGTAGCCGCCTGAACGGGCGGCAAGCCAGATTTCGTGCAAGGGCTTCTGCAGATTGACGACGATCTGGCTGCGGTCGGGAAAAGTCAGCGTGACCATGCCGCCCACACGCTGATTGTCGATATCCGCTTCGGTCTGATCGTTGAGCCGGTCGCACTCGGCCTCGACACTGGCCAACAGCCGTTCCGCGCGGTCCATGAACTCAAGGTCGGTCATTACAATTTGCACATGAAGAGTCTTTGTCGCATTCTAGCCAGGGCCCTTGCCCTTGCCGCTGTCGCGGTCGCAGCAAGCGCCTGCGGCCAAAAAGGGCCGCTGGTGCTGCCCCCCGCCGCCACGGCCCCCATGCCCGCCGCCTCCTCCGCCCGATGAACACGCCTCTGCTCCCGGGTCGCCCGCACATCGCCTACCGGGGCGATCGGCTCTTCGTCGAACACGTCGATCTGGCCGAACTGGCACACCTGCACGGCACACCGCTGTTCGTGTATTCCAAGGCGTCGATGCTGTCCGCGCTCGCGGCCTACCAGCGTGGATTGGCTGGACGTCGCGCCCAGATCTGCTATGCGATGAAAGCCAATTCTTCGCTCGGCGTGTTGCAAGTCTTCGCCCAGGCGGGTTGCGGCTTCGACATCGTTTCCGGTGGAGAGCTTCAACGCGTGCTCGCGGCGGGTGGCGACCCGGCCAAGATCATTTTCTCGGGTGTCGGCAAGACCCGCGCCGAAATGCATGCGGCCCTGGCCGCCGGCATCGGCTGTTTCAACGTGGAGAGCGATGCCGAACTCGAAGTGCTGAGCGAGGTTGCCCAGACCTTTGGCGCGCAGGCGCCCGTCAGCATCCGCGTGAACCCCAATGTCGACCCGAAGACCCACCCCTACATTTCCACCGGCCTGAAAGACAACAAATTCGGGATTGCCCACGAGCACGCGCTGCAAACCTATACCCGGGCCGCCGCGTTGCCCGGGCTTCGCGTGGTGGGCATCGACTGCCACATCGGTTCGCAAATCACCGAAGCCGCCCCCTACCTCGACGCCATGGACCGGGTGCTCGACCTCGTGGAGGCCATCGAGGCCCGAGGCATGGCACTTGAACACCTCGATTTCGGGGGCGGCCTCGGCATCGACTATCACGGCGAAACCCCTCCTGCCGCCGATGCGCTGTGGCAGCAGCTGCTGCGGAAGCTTGACGACCGGGGCCACGGCCAACGCAAACTGCTGATCGAACCGGGGCGATCCCTGGTGGGCAACGCCGGTGTCTGCGTCAGCGAGGTGCTCTATCTCAAGCCCGGCGACGAGAAGAATTTCTGCATCATCGACGCCGCGATGAACGATCTCCCGCGCCCGGCGATGTATCAGGCCTACCACGACATCGTGCCGCTGCGGCGCGGGACGGGCCCTGGCATTGTGTACGACGTGGTGGGGCCGGTGTGCGAAAGCGGCGACTGGATCGGCCATGGCCGTCGCCTCGACGTGGCCCCGGGCGATCGGCTGGCGGTACTTTCCGCCGGCGCCTACTGCATGAGTATGGCAAGCAACTACAACACGCGCCCGCGCGCCGCGGAAATACTTGTCGATGGCAATCTGGCCCACGTCATCCGCCGACGAGAGGCCGTGGCCGATCTGTTTCGAGGCGAGTCAATGGTCAGCAAATAAGTCCTGTTTTTATAGCTGAACATGTCCATTTGACGCTGGAGAAATGCGGTTTTTATTCAAAAAATGAAACGCCCGCCAGCCCAGCAAGACACTGAAGATGGCGGCACACACGGCCACCTCCGCGAAGTTGTTCTTGCCTGCGCGCATCCAGAAAAAATGCAGCAGCGCCAGGCCGGCAACGGCGTACACCGCCTTGTGCAGCAGCTTCCAACGCGCCGCGCCGAGCACGCGGATCGCTCGGTTGAATGACGTCGCCGCCAGCGGGGTCAACAGCAACCAGGCCAGTCCTCCGA
>JAEWVY010000171.1 GCA_023396625.1 Pseudomonadota bacterium
ATCCTGCGGCGTCTGGTTTCCGGCGAACTCCGGGAAGACGTCGCCGAAGGGCGGCATGGACGCCTCCGTCACGCCGGCCGCATCGGCCAGCATGAACTCGGTGCGCCGCGCCAGCGCGGCAACCAGCGCCTTTTGCGCCTGAAAGCGCCCGTGCACAGCGACCACGCCCTCGTAGTCGGCGCGCAAGGCGGGGTCTCGCAGCAGCCCCGTCAGAAACGGGCGCCAGACCTCTGCCACGGCCTGCGCGTCGTCCTCGAGCAATTCGTAGCGCCCCGGCAAGCCAAGTTCCTGCAGCACAGCCAGCGGCGCGGTCCGCAACAGCGCGGCAAACCAGCTGTGAAATGTCCGAATCTGCACCGGCCGGTCCGCGGCCAGCACCTGGCGGTACAAATTTCGTAGCGCCTCATGACCATCCGACGCTGGAATCGGGTCGATTCCCATGGAAATCAACGCCTGAACCCGCGTCTGGGCCGGCGCCACGGCGAAATCGGCCAGCCAATCCTGCAGCCGCTGGCGCATTTCGCCTGCCGCCTTCTTGGTGAAGGTGATGGCCAGAATTTCGTGCGGCGCCGCGCCGTCGAGCAGCGCCCGCACGATGCGCGACACCAGCATCCAGGTCTTGCCGGCGCCGGCGCAGGCTTCCACCGCCACGCTGCGTCGCGGATCGCAGGCCACGGCATAGAAGGCGTCCCGGGCGGCCGGGCGTGCATTGATTTCGTAGGCGGGCTTCATGGGTGGCATACCGCGCTCGCCCCTTGAGCCCAGAAGTCCCTGCGGCACAGGCCACGCGCGGCGCAGTACTCACAGGCCAGCCCTTCCCCCAGCGCGGGCAGCGCGGCACCGTCGGCAATGCGGCCAAGGTCGTGGAGAATGCTGTCAAGAAGCCCGTCGCGCAGACGGGTCACGTCCACCTGCTCATAGAGCCGTGTGCCCTCGCGCTCGCCGAGATTCAGGTACGCGGCGCGCAGGCTGTCATCGGGCAGCAGCGCCGCGTAGAACGCCAGTTGAGTGTCCTCGGTGGCGTCGCGGACGCGCTCGGCCGTGCGCTGGCGGGCCTCCGTCTTGTAGTCGATCACCAGGGTCTGCCCATCCGCCGCGCGGTCGATGCGGTCGATACGCCCCGCCAGGCGCCACCGCGACAAAGGCATTTCCTGCCACGATTCGGCCTGCTGGAACCGGCCTCCCTCGGCTTCATGGGAGGACAACCATGCCAGATAGCCGTCGCGCACCGCCGGCCAGCTTGCGGCGAAGGGCAGAAACTCCCCCTCGTCGAGGCCGTGTTCGCGGGCGACTTCGTCCGCCACCTGATCGATCAGGGCCACGCGGTCTTCGGGCGCCGGAAGATCCTGGTCGCGCAGCCGCTCGTGAAACCGACGCAGCACCGCATGCAGCCAGAGTCCGAAGTCTCGCTTGTCGATGTCGGCCTCCAGTTCCTCGGCCTCCTTCAATCCCAGCAGCCGCAGCGAGAAGAAACGGTAGGGACAGGCGCGCAGGTCATCGTAGGCACTCGCCGACAGGACCGGGATCGGCAGACATTCGCCACGGGGGGTGGGCGGGGTGACCGGCTGCGTGGCGACGTCACGCAGCCCGCGGGGATCGCCGCTCTCCGCGCCATGTCCATCGAGTCGCAGCGCCTCCACCAGGGGGCTGGCCAGCAACGGTTCGCCCTTGTCGTCGCCCGTGCGCCAGAGCAGGTCGCACCATGGCGTCTGCAGCGCCAGCTGCCATGCGGCGCGGTGCGCCGTCGCCAGCTCGTCCCGACCCGGCAGGCCGAGCGCTGCCCGCTGAGCCGCGGTCCAGGCGCCAGGAGGTTCCGGCGCCGCCGGCAGCCGCACCTCGTCGCAACCGGGCCACACCAACGCGGCGAACGGCCGCGCCAGCATCTGGCTCACGGGCAATATCACGACCTGCTCCCGCGCGGGATGAGGCGGCACATGGTGGGCCGCCTCCAGCACCGTGTCGACCCAGGCGGTGAATTCGACCAGGGTCAAGCGGCGCCCGGCCCCCCGCAAGGCGTCGAATTCGCCCTGCGCCCCCTCTTCCAGGCGCAGCGCCGTCAGCACACGCGCGCCAGCATGGTCCTCATCCAGCGCCGCGTAGAGGCCACAGCGCCGCAGCAGTTCCCGCAGCACCGTCAACCACTGCGGCAACGGCCGCGCGCCACCGGACAGCTCACGGGCACTGGCCACGGCCCGCGCCACGACGAGCAGATGCTCCCCGTCCCGGCCCGCGTCGCCGGCCGCGAGCCACCGCTCCACCGCCCACCAATCGCGCCACCCCTGGCGGCGCAGCCAGGACTCGAAAGTCTGCAGTGGCAGGCTGCGCCACGCCGGCGCGGCCTTGACCCAGTCCAGCACGGCATCGCAGGAGGCGTTCCAGGCACAGGCGCGCAGCGTAAGCATCAACTGCGCCGCGGCCCGGGTCGTCGACAGTTTCCAGCCGTTTTCATCACGAATGGCCACGCCTCGCGAGCCCAGCAACGCGCGCACCCGGCGCACCAGTGCGCGATCCGTGGCGGCCAGCGCCACGGGAACACGATCCGCCTCCAGGTGGGCCAGCACACAGGCCGCGGCACGCTCGGCTTCGTCCTCACCATCGTTGGCCACGTGAAAACGCAGGGCTCCGTGCGGGGCCTCGAAACGCAGCGGCAGGGTGTGCGCGCGATCGGCCCATCGCGCCGCCAGGGCTCGCGTCAAAGGTTCGTGCTGGACACCTTCCAGAATGAACAGGGCATCGAAGCTGTCCCCCGCGCGGGGCGTGAACAGGACGTCGGTCTCATAGGACGACGCGGCGGCCCAGGCCACCGCGATCCGAGCCACAGCCTGTTCATACGCCAGCGCAGGCGCGGCATCCGCCGGCGCCAGCGCGACCTGCGCGCGCTGTGCCCATTCGCCCCGGTCCGGCGGCGGCACCGCCGCCACGGAGGCGGCCACCTGGGTGGCGGCCTCGACCAGTCGACCCACCAGCAAGTCGCCCACGTGGCCTAAACCCGCACGGTCCAGCAGATCCCGCGCCACCAGCACATCCCTGGCCGCGTCGAAAACCAGATCGTCGGCCGAGGGCGAAAACGGCGCGAGCTGGCGTGCCCAGCTGCGGGTGGTTTCAAAACGCGGCGCATACCCGTCCGGCCGTGTCCGCGCCCACAACGTCATGGCCAGCGGCATGAGCTGCGCATAGGGCACCAGCACCAGGATGCGCGCGGCGTGGGCGCCGCGTGCGTCGATGCCCTCATGGAGGCTTGCAAGTAGCGCCTGCCAGTGGGCCAGAACGGGGCCTTTTTCCAGGGATTGCTTCGTGGTGGAACCAGGGGATGCGCTCATGACGTGGCGTCCCTCTGGCCGGGCGGGCGGGGGAAACAGGTTTCTGTCACAATCATCGCACTCTAGCCGCTTTTCACCTTACCTTGGGAGTCACCATGGCCAGCGATCTGATCAAACATGTTTCCGACGCATCTTTCGACAGCGAAGTCCTCAAATCCGAAACGCCCGTGCTGGTGGATTACTGGGCCGAGTGGTGCGGGCCGTGCAAGATGATCGCCCCCATTCTCGATGAGGTGGCCACAGGCTACGAAGGCAAGCTCCAGATCGCCAAGATGAACGTCGACGAAAACCGTGAGATCCCCGCCAAATTCGGGATCCGCGGCATCCCGACCCTGATGGTGTTCAAGAACGGGCAGCTTGCCGCCACCAAGGTGGGCGCCATGAACAAGGCGCAGCTGACCGCCTTCATCGACCAGCAGCTGGGCTGAATCGGCTGCGATTTTTCGACTGGCCCGTCCCGCTCAGCACGGGCCTCTTTCTTTTTTGCTGTCATAATCACCCCCCGTCGTGAACCCGCAAGCCGGATTGGCTTGAGTTGCAGGTCCAGGACACCGAGGCCGGGATCCCTTTCCGGACCTTCTTCCCCCCTGAATTCTTTATTCCAGCCCGGTCGAAGGGTTGCATCACGCAGGTAGCTCCATGCATTTAAACGAACTCAAGGCACTGCACGTGTCGGAAGTCCTCAAGCAGGCCGAGGAGCTCGACATCGAGAACACCGGCCGCATGCGCAAGCAGGAGCTGATGTTCGCCATCATCAAGAAGCGCGCCCGCGCCGGCGAGCAGGTGTTCGCCGACGGCGTGCTAGAAATCCTGCCCGACGGCTTCGGCTTCCTGCGCAGCCCCGACACGAGCTACACCGCCAGCACGGACGACATCTACATCAGCCCCAGCCAGGTGCGCCGCTTCAACCTGCACACCGGCGACATGATCGAGGGCGAGGTGCGGATTCCCAAGGACGGCGAGCGCTATTTCGCCTTGACCAAGCTCGACAAGGTCAACGGTGGGCCGCCGGAGCAAAACAAGCACAAGGTCATGTTCGAGAACCTGACGCCGCTGTTTCCCAAGGAGCAGATGCGGCTGGAGCGTGACATCAAAAGCGAGGAAAACATCACCAGCCGGGTCATCGACATCATCGCGCCCATCGGGCGCGGGCAGCGGGCGCTGATCGTCGCCCAGCCCAAGTCGGGCAAGACGGTGATGATGCAGCACATAGCCCATGCCATCACCGCCAACTACCCGGATGTGTACTTGATGGTGCTGCTGGTGGACGAGCGTCCGGAAGAGGTCACCGAGATGCAGCGCACCGTCAAAGGCGAGGTGATCGCCTCCACCTTCGACGAGCCCGCCGCCCGCCATGTGCACGTGGCCGAGATGGTGATCGAGCGTGCCAAGCGCCTGGTCGAACTGAAGAAGGACGTGGTGATCCTGCTGGACTCCATCACCCGCCTGGCCCGCGCCTACAACAACGTCGTGCCCTCCAGCGGCAAGGTGCTCACCGGCGGCGTGGACGCCAACGCGCTACAGCGCCCCAAACGCTTCTTCGGCGCCGCACGCAATGTGGAAGAAGGCGGCAGCCTGACCATCATCGCCACGGCGCTGGTCGATACCGGCAGCCGCATGGACGAGGTGATCTTCGAAGAGTTCAAGGGAACCGGCAACAGCGAAATCCATCTGGAACGCCGCCTGTACGAGAAGCGCGTGTTCCCGGCCATCAATCTCAACCGTTCCGGCACCCGTCGCGAGGAACTTTTGCTGGCGCCCGAGGTGCTGCAGAAGACACGCATCCTGCGCCAATTCATGTACAACATGGACGAAATCGAGGCCATGGAAATGGTGCTCAAGAGCATGAAGGCGACCAAGAGCAACGTCGAGTTCTTCGACATGATGCGCCGTGGCGGCTGATATAATGTGCGGCTTTGGCGAAAAGTACCCAGGATGGGCTTGGGCGGCTCTCGTAACTGGCAAGGAAAAAGCATGAAAGAAGGCATCCACCCGAACTACCGCGAAGTGTGCTTCGTGGACCTGTCGAACGGTTTCAAGTTCGTGACCCGCTCCTGCGCGAACACCAAGGAAATGATCAAGATGGACGACGGCCGTGAATTGCCGCTGTACAAACTTGATACATCGAGTGAATCCCACCCCTTCTACACCGGCACGCAGAAGTCGGTGGACAACATGGGCGGGCGTGTCGAAAGGTTCCGCAACCGCTTCGGGAAAACCGCCGTCGCCAAGTAAGCCGCGTTCGACGCGCCAAGGGCAGCCCGGGCAACCGCGCTGCCCTTTTGCATGCGCGAGGACGACACACGCACCACTGCCCCGCCGTCCCTGCGAGGCGTGGCCCGCATGCATATGCCGCAAAGTAGACTAGGGCCTGTTCACACTGTTTTTGCCAGATGCGTTGCGAGTCAAAAGGGTCATGCGCAAGGCGCGGGACGCAGACGGGCCGGGTGGCCCGGCGAGGCTTCGCAACGCGGCGCATGGCCTTTTTGATCGCAACCCGGAGGGAACATGGATAAAACGGCGCCACGCGGCGTTGCACTCCCAGGCCAGGCGTCCAGCCTGGCTGTCGTCGCGCGCCTTGATTGGCGCTGTTTTAACCCTGTTCGCACTGGCAAAAACAGTGTGAACAGGCCCTAGAGCGCGTGAATCAACCCACCCCCGCGATCGCGACGCAGGCGGCTGTCAGACGCCTTCCCCGGCTGGCGCTGCTGCTGCTGTGCGTCGCCTACGTCTTTCCGGGTTTCGTCGGACGCGAACCCTGGAAAAACGCCGATATGGCGGCCTTCGGCTACATGGCCGAATTGGCGCGTACCAATGCGACAGACCTTTCCACGTGGCTGGCGCCCCGACTGCTGGGGCAGCCGCTCGAAGGGGATGCATTGCTTCCCCACTGGCTCGGCGCCTGGGCCATCCGGTGGGCGCCTGCCTGGATTGCGCCTGACTTCGCCGCTCGCCTGCCGTTCATCGGCCTGCTGGCGCTCACCCTGATGGCAACCTGGTATGGGGTCTACCAACTCGCCCGCAGCCCTGGCGCGCAGCCCGTTGCGCTGGCCTTCGGTGGTGAGGCACAACCTCGCGACTACGCCCGCGCCATAGCCGATGGCGGCTTGTTGGCGCTGCTCGCCTGCCTGGGCCTGGCTCAGCTCTCACACGAAACCACGCCTGCACTGGCCCAGTTGTGCTTCACCGCGCTGACATTCCACGCATTGGCCTGTGTGCCTGGACGAAGATTCTGGCCGTTGGTCGGTACAGCCGCGGGATTGGTGGGTTTGACGCTTTCGGGCGCGCCGACGCTGGCTCTCCTGTTCGGTGCGGGCGGGGCCACCCTGAATGCCATGCAAACCACGCCGGAGAGCCACATCTCTACCGGCTATCGTCGCCGTGGCAGCCTGGCACTGCTCGCGATGACACTTCTCGCCGCGAGCACCGCAACGGTGCTAAATCTGTGGCAGTGGCGCGTGGTCCTGCCTGGTGCCAACTGGCCTGAATGGCACGCCTTGGGCAGGCTGCTCCTCTGGTTCACCTGGCCCGCCTGGCCTCTTGTCGCGTGGACCCTGTGGCATTGGAGAAGGCAACTTGCCCATCTTCGGGCGCACCGGCACCTTGCATTGCCGCTGTGGTTTGCATTTGTCACCACAGGCGCCACCATCATCACCGCGGCCTCCAGCCGTACCCTGCTGCTCGCCTTACCCGCGCTGGCGACATTGGCCGCATTTGCACTTCCCACCCTCAAGCGCCGCATGGCGGCCTTGATTGACTGGTTCACGCTGCTGTTCTTTTCTGGCGGAGCCATCATCATCTGGGTTGTCTGGATTGCGATGCAGACCGGTGTGCCGAGCCAGCCCGCAGCCAACGTGGCGCGTCAGGCGCCGGGTTTCACCCCGGTTTTTTCGCTCACGGCCCTGGCCATTGCGCTGTCCGCCACTCTGGCCTGGCTCTGGTTGATTGCATGGCGCGCAGGCCGCCACAGACCTGTGCTCTGGAAGAGTCTGGTCTTGCCGGCATCCGGTGCCGTCCTGTGCTGGGTATTGCTGATGACGTTGTGGTTGCCGCTTCTCGACTTTGCCCGGAGCTACGCCCCCCTCGTGCGCCAGGTCGTCGGCGTCATCGGCCAGTCAGGCTGCGTGCAGATCCATGGACTCAGCCGCGCGCAGGTGGCCGCATTCCAGTTTCATGGCCGACTCGAATTGGTCGATTCCTCCGGCACATGTTCATGGCTGATCGCAAACACGGATGCACTGTCCGCCCCGCCGGCCCTCGCCATGCGCCCGACTTGGACGCACGTCTTGACCATCCGCCGGCCCACGGACAACAATGAAAACATCGCGGTGTTCAAGCGTGTGCCGGAGGACGGGAACTGACCCGATTCACCGGAAACACCAACGACATGCGTGTCCCTTTCCCCAGGGTGCTGGCCACCCGCAGTTCACCACCGTGACGCTGAAGCACGTGCTTCACGATGGCCAGGCCGAGCCCGGTGCCGCCTGAGTCGCGGGAACGGCTTTGATCGACGCGATAGAAGCGCTCGGTCAAACGGGGAATGTGTTCGGGGGCAATGCCCGGCCCTGTGTCCGTGACGGAAAACTCGGCGCGTCCATCGTCGAGCCTGGCCCAGCGCACATCGATATGCCCGGACGCGGGTGTGTAACGCACCGCATTGCTCACCAGGTTCGACATGGCGCTTCGCAATTCCACCAATGAGCCCGCCACCATGAGTTCTTCGGGGCCGCCAAAGGACATTCGATGCGGCTCACCTTGCGGCGACAGCAATGCCGACAGCGCCCGCCCCTCTTCCTCGCATTGAAGCATCAATGCCCTGGTGTCCACCCAGTCTGAGTACCCGGGTGGGGGGCTGCCCTCCAGGCGCGAAAGCGTCAGGAGATCGTTGACCAGCCGTTGCATGCGCTCGGCCTGACTGGCCATGAGCGCGAGGTAGCGTTCACGCTCCGTCGCACTGAAGTCGATGCTCTGCAGCGTCTCGATAAAGCCGCTCAGAACAGTCAGCGGCGTTCGAATTTCGTGCGATACGTTGGCCACGAAATCGCGGCGCATGGCTTCGGCCTGGGCGAGCGCCGTGACATCTCGCGAGAGCAGCAGCAGCCTGTTGTCTCCATAGTGATGCAATTGCACGGAGAGTTTCTGCGGTGTCAACCCGGATCCGCCACGGCCGCCAAGAAGCACCTCATGGTCATAGTTCTTGCCCGAGAAATACTGGGCAAATTCGGGCTCGCGAACGAGATTCCCAATTTGCTGGGATAGGTCCCTTGCCGCGTCGAACCCGAAGTGAACCGCTGCTGTCTGGTTGTACCATTCGATCCGCCCCTTGACGTCGAGCAGCACGATCCCGTCCGGAGAAGCCTGGATGGCGCTGAGAAAAGCCTGCAGCCGCTTTTCGCTGGCCTCGATCTCCCCCGCCTTGGAACGCAGCAGCCGCCAGCAGCGCTCAGCCGCCTCCCCCCATGGCCCGGCCATTTTCGGCACAGGCCCTACCTCGGGGTCCCGCAGCCACCGGATCAAGCGCGCACTTCTTGAGGCCTCCAACAAAAACCAGCCCAACCCTCCACCGATGGCCCCCAGCACAGCGCCATCGTGTCCAGCCAGATACGCACCCCCTCCCCCCGCCAAGG
>JAEWVY010000233.1 GCA_023396625.1 Pseudomonadota bacterium
CACTACGCCCACCTGCTGGTGCATGGCACGCTGCACGCGCAGGGCTGGGACCACGAGCGCAGCGAGGCCGACGCCGAGGCCATGGAAGCGCGAGAGGTCGCCATCCTGGCCGGCTTGGGCGAAGTCAACCCGTATATCTGAGCAAATTTGCCAGTATTCAGCGTTAACTGGACATTGTTTGCTATTGTTTCAGTAGTATCCAGGGCCGCGCCTGCCGCCCCGCGCGCCCTGACAGCGCTCAGGTGACGCGCAGCGGAATCGTCACCGGCCCGTCGTTGACCAGGTGCACCCGCATGTCGGCGCCAAACTGGCCGGTCTGGACCTGGGGGTGCGCGGCACGCGCCTTCGCCACGAAGGCGTCGTACAGGCGCCGGGCCATGTCCGGCGGTGCCGCGGCGGTGAAACTGGGCCGGTTCCCGCCCGCGGTGTCCGCCGCCAGGGTGAACTGACTGACGATGAGCAGCCCGCCGCCCACGTCCTGCACCGAGCGGTTCATCTTGCCCGCTTCGTCGCTGAAAATGCGCAGCTTCAGGAGCTTGGCCAGCAGCCGGTCCGCCTGCGCCTCGCCGTCCCCGTGCTCGGCGCAGACCAGCACCAGCAGGCCGCGGCCGATCCGACCCGTCACCACGCCGCCCACCTCCACGTGGGCCTCGGCCACGCGCTGCAGCAGCGCGATCAAAGCAGGTCCCTCGCGTCGTCGAAATGCGCCTCGACGTCGCTGGGCAGCAGCTGGATGCTGGCGCGCAAGCCGGGCACGGCACTCATCAGCGCCTGCTCCACGCTGGCCCGCAGGGCCGCTGCGCGGCCCAGCGTCCAGCCGGCGGGCATGTGCATGTGCACGTCGACGAAGCGGCGCTGCCCCGCCTTGCGGGTGCTCAGATGGTCGAAGCGGATGATGGTCAATTCACCGCGCCGGTGCGCGAATTCCGCGAGCGTCCGTTCGATGGTGGCCTGCACTTCGGGCTCGACGGCCGCGTCCATCAGCCCCTGGGCGGAACGCCACATGAGGTGCCCTCCCTCTTTCAGAATGTTCAGCGCCACGCCGATGGCCACCACGGGGTCCAGCCAGAGCCAGCCCGTCAGCGGCACCAGGGCCAGGCCGACCAGCACCCCGGCCGAAGTCCAGACGTCGGTCACCAAGTGCCGCGCATCGGCCTCCAGCGCGATGGAGCGATGCACCTTGGCCGCGCGGAACATCGTCCAGGCCAGCAGCCCGTTGAGCGCGGAGCTGCCCATCGACAGCAGCAACCCCCAGCCGACCTGCTCCAGCGGCTGCGGCGCCACCAGCCGGCCCACGGCCGCCCAGATGATGGCCACGGCCGCCACGATGATCAGGACGCCTTCGAAACCCGATGAAAAATACTCGGCCTTGTGGTGTCCGTAGGGGTGGTCGGCATCGGCCGGCCGGGCCGCGATCGTCACCATCATCAGCCCGAAGATGGCGCTGGCCAGGTTCACCAGGGATTCCATCGCGTCGGAGAGCAGGCCCACCGACCCCGTGACATACCAGGCCAGGGTCTTGAGCGCGATGGTGATCACCGCGACGGCGACCGAGGCCTTGAGCAGGCGCTGCGGCGTGAGGCGGGCGACGGTGGCAGGCGTCATGGCGCGCCGACACGCAGGGTCACCCGCGCGAACTTGCGCTTGCCCACCTGCACCACGTAGGTGCCGGCGGCCAGCTTCAGACCCTTGTCGCTCACCACGCTGGAGTCCACCCGCACGCCACCGCCGTCGATCAGGCGATTGGCCTCGCTGGTGGACGGCGCCAGGCCGCTCATCTTCAGCAGCGCACCGATCCCCAGCGGCGCGCCGGCGAGACCGACCTCGGCGATCTCGTCGGGCACGCCGCCCTTGCTGCGGTGGATGAAGTCCTGCTCGGCGGCATCGGCGGCGGCGGCATCATGGAAGCGCGTGGTGATCTCCCGGGCAAGCGCCACCTTGGCGTCCTTCGGGTTGCGCCCCGCCGCCACCTCCTGCTTCAGCGCCTCGATCTCCGCGAGGGACCGGAAGGACAGCAGGGTGTACCAGCGCCACATCAGCGTGTCGGAAATCGACAGCACCTTGGCGAACATGGTGTTCGCATCCTCGCTGATGCCGATGTAGTTGTTCTTGCTCTTGGACATCTTCTCGACGCCATCCAGCCCCTCGAGCAGCGGCATGGTCAGGATGCACTGGGGTTCCTGGCCGTATTCCGCCTGCAGGTGGCGGCCCACCAGCAGATTGAACTTCTGGTCGGTGCCGCCAAGCTCCAGGTCGGCCCGGAGGGCGACCGAGTCGTAGCCTTGCATCAGCGGGTAGAGGAATTCATGCACCGAAATCGGCGTGCCCGCCTTGAACCGGTCGTGGAAATCGTTGCGCTCCATCATGCGCGCCACCGTGTAGCGTGAGGCCAGCTGGATCATGCCGGCCGCCCCGAGCGGCTCGCTCCATTCCGAGTTGTAGCGCAGCTCGGTTTTCCCCGGATCGAGGATCTTGAGCGCCTGGGCGCGGTAGGTTTCGGCATTGGTCTTGATCTGCTCGGCCGACAGGGCCGGACGGGTGGTGTTGCGGCCCGAAGGGTCGCCGATCAATGTCGTGAAATCGCCGATCAGGAAAATCACCTGGTGGCCCAGGTCCTGCAGCTGGCGCAGCTTGTTCAGCACCACGGTGTGCCCGACATGGATGTCGGGCGCGGTGGGATCGAGTCCGAGCTTGATGCGCAGCGGCACCCCGGTGGCCTGGGAACGCGCGAGCTTGCGCAGCCAGTCGCCCTCGGGAATCAGCTCCTCGCAGCCACGGCGTGTGACGGCCAGTGCCTCCAACACCTGGTCGGTCACCGGGAAATTTGTAACTTCGGCTTGATTCATGACGTTTTTTTGAAGCTGATGACAGGGCGCCGATATACTTGCGAGGTTCGCGCGCGCCATGGATTTTAAGTGGCGCCACCTGTGTCCGTCGCGGTCCGGGTCGTGCGGCTTGCGCCGCGCCTGCCCGAAGAACGTCCCCGGCAACGCGCCACCATGCCAGCTGGAAGAGCCAGAAGTGCCCGTTTTGGAAGTGCCTGTTTTGGATAATGGTCTGACACTCATCACGAAATCCCTGCTGGACATTCTCCAGCGCCATCCCAAACGTCTGACCGCTGGCGTGGCCGCCATCCTGCTCGGTGGCGGTGGCGGCGCTTTCGCCGTGGCCTCGCTGGGCCCCGACCCCAGCGCCCTGCCGGTGCGCGAAGTGGCTGCCGTGGTGCAGCCGCTGCCCCTGAAGGACCAGGCGGACGCGCTGGAGACGCACACCTTCAGGCTGTTCCGCTCCGAAATCACACGCTCGACAGACACCGCCGAATCCCTGCTGCAGCGCCTGGGGCTGAACGACCCCTCGGCAGCCAGCTTCATCCGCCGCGACGGCCGGGCCCACCAGGCCCTGCTGGGCCGCGCCGGCCGCACGGTGTCGGTCGAAGCCAGCGACCGCCAAGAGCTCCTGTCCCTGACCGCGCGCTGGATCACCTCCGACGCCGAAGGCAACTTTCAGCGCCTGGTGATCGAGAAGACACCCGGCGGCTACGTGTCCCGCATCGAGAGCGCACCGCTCGTCGCGTCGACGCGGCTGGCCAGCGGCACCATCCAGTCCTCCCTTTTCGCGGCCACCGACGATGCGCGCATTCCCGATGCGGTGGCCATCCAGGTGGCCGAGATTTTCTCCAGCAACATCGACTTCCACCGCGCCCTGCGCAAGGGCGACCGCTTTTCCATCGTGTATGAAACCCTGGAAGCCGATGGCGAGCCCTTGCGCGCCGGACGCGTGCTGAGCACCGAATTCGTCAACGCAGGCAAAACCTATCAGGCCATGTGGTTCCAGGAGCCAGGGCAAAAGGGGGGGTATTACAACCTCGAAGGCGAAAGCCTGCGCCGCGCCTACCTGACCTCGCCCATGGCGTTTTCACGGGTGACCAGCGGCTTCAAGATGCGTTTCCACCCGATCCTGCAGACCTGGCGCGCCCACCTGGGGGTGGACTACGCCGCCCCGACGGGCACGGCCGTGCGCACCGTGGGCGACGGCACCGTCGAGTTTGCCGGCGCGCAAGGTGGCTTCGGCAACGTGGTGTACGTCAAGCACCGCAACCACCACACCACCGTCTATGCCCACCTGAGCCGCATTGGCGTGCGCAAGGGCCAGAGCGTGAGTCAGGGCGACACCATCGGCGCGGTCGGCGCCACGGGGTGGGCCACCGGACCCCATCTGCATTTCGAGTTCCGCGTGAATGGCCATCATCAGGACCCGATGACCATTGCGCAGCAAAGCGAAGCGGTGCCCGTCTCGCCCGGCGCCCGGGCCGCCTTTGCCCAGGCCGCGCGAGACATGCGCGTGAGCCTGGCTGCGGCAGACTCGCTGCGCCTGGCCACCGCCGAATAGACGGCGCCGAGGACGGGCTGTGCGCACGGCTGGCGGATGCTTCGCCGGGCTGATGTCCGGCACGTCCCTCGACGGCATCGATGGCGTGCTCGTTCGCTTCGACGAGGCTGGCCGCTCGCCCCAGGTGCTGACCCACGCCTTCTCCGAGTTCGACCCGGCACTCCGCACCGAGCTGCTCGCGCTGAACAGCCCCGGGAACGATGAGCTGCACCGCGCCGCAGTGGCGGCGAACGCGCTTGCCCACGCCTACGCACGCGTGGTTCAGGCGCTGCTGCGGCAAACGGGTCTGGCACCCGTGGACGTCGACGCCATTGGCGCACATGGGCAGACAGTGCGCCACCGTCCCGGCGAATTCGATGCCACGGGCTACACCGTGCAGCTCAACAACCCGGCGCTGCTGGCTGAGCTGACCCGCATCGACGTGGTAGCCGATTTCCGCGCCCGCGATGTCGCGGCAGGTGGCCAGGGCGCCCCCCTGGTCCCCTTGTTTCATCATGACGTGTTCGGGCGCCCCGGGAAGACCGTCGCGGTGCTCAACATCGGCGGCATCGCCAACCTGAGCCTGTTGCATGCCGACGGCGAGGTGACGGGCTGGGACTGCGGTCCCGGCAACGCCCTCATGGACCACTGGTGTCAGTTGCACATCGGCCAGCCCTGGGACGAGGCGGGTCGCTGGGCATCGAGCGGCCAGGTCAGCACCTACTTGCTCCAGGCCATGCAAACCGAACCTTTTTTTCACCAGCCCCCACCCAAGAGCACGGGCCGGGATCTGTTCAATCCCGCATGGCTGCATCGCCGACTCGCCGCCTTCCCCGCCACGTCGCCCGCCGATGTCCAAGCCACGCTATTGGCGCTGACCACCCTGTCCTGTGTCCACGACCTGCGCACGCGGGGGCCGGACTGCAAAACGCTCATCGTCTGTGGAGGCGGCGCCCTGAACACCCGTCTGATGCAAGGCTTGCAAGACGGCCTTCCCGGTGTCGAAGTGGTCGCGTCGTCCGCACTCGGCCTGCCCCCCTCTCAGGTCGAAGCCACCGCCTTCGCCTGGCTCGCGCGCAAGGCGCTTCGCCGCGAGACCGGCAGCCGGGCCAGCGTGACCGGTGCGCGCGGCCCCCGGGTGCTGGGGGCGATCTACCCCCGATGACGCGTTGAGGCCGGCAAACCAAGAGTTTCTGCGAAGGTGAGTTTTCAGTTTCGGGATATTCGTGCAATGGCGGCTACCGATACTGGTGACCTGGCTCACTCGCAGAAGCTACTGGCTCACAAAAACCGAGATATGACGAAACACTATGTCCGATCTCGCAAGGATGAGCTGGTTCAGCCCTTACGTTGAATTGTAAAAATTCAGGCCGAAATGTAGAAACGCCCCAGAACCCAAAACGGGCGCTGGGGCGCATGAATACTGGTGGTGGATTCTACCGCAACCTTGAACCCATTATCTTCAACGATGCCGAGACGTCCCCATAGCGGCGGGTATCGGCGGAATGGGCAGGGACATATGTAAAACCCGCTCACGCTCTCGTTGCGCTGAGACTGCATGAGGCCCTGCCGAGGACTTGGCTTCGCGGCCGATGCCACGCCTGAATGCGTTGCCTTCAACCACTGACGGAGTCAACCATGCAGAAGATGATGATGAACGAAAACGAGCTGGCCACGCGCTGGAACATCAGTCCCAAGACGTTGCAACGCTGGCGCAGCGAGGGGCGCGGGCCCCGGTTCATGAAGATGTCCAAGCGCGTCGTGTACCCCATCGACGAGGTCTTCGACTTCGAGTCCAAAGCCCTCCGGGCATCGACGTGGGAGCAAGCGTCCGACGTCGTCCTTCCGAGCGGCTCGACGTTGATGGACCCGCGCGAGATTGCGTATGTGACCGGGCTGCCCCTCTACATCTTCACGCAAAAGCAGATGCGCGAGGCGTTGGGCATCCCGCATCGCCGGGTTCAGAAGCTCATTCGCTTCGACCGCGACGAGGTGATGGCGTGGGCCAAGCGATGGGTGCAGGACGCCCAAGCTCAGGGCATCGCTGTGCAGGCCGATCCCGCAAGCCAGAGCAGATCGTTGCTGCACGCCTTGGCATCGTTGCCCGCCTGACCGCAGCATCCGCGCCGATCTACTCCGGGCCGGATGGGTGGTCGCCGACGCACCGCTGGGTGCAGCCCGACACCGAGGAATGGGTGTAAATGGGTGTCGAAATGGTGCAGGCCAGCCGCCGCGTAGTCGGTCAGTCATGTTCCGTCTCCTCGGCGAATAATCGCATTGGACGAAAAAACGGAACAGCCGCTTCGCCCTTCGATGGTCTGCGGTTCGATCTCCAAACGCGGAATCGAACTGGCCGTTCATTCGTTCCCGCCCCATCCCGCGCCCGCGCGCCACTGGCCGTCGAAACCATTGCCCGCCGCGAGCGCCGCCAGCACCGGCAGCAGGAATTCGCGCAACGCCTCGATCACCGTGGTCAGCGGCATCGGCTCCAAGGTGTTTTTGCGCAGGAACGCCTGCCACTGCTTGGTCTTCTGCTCGTCCAGTCCGTACTCGTCGGTGAGGCCCAGCGGCGCGCCAGGCGGAATGGCCGTGCCCCGCCGCTCGAACGTGGCGCGAATCGCCTGCGCCAGCACCGCGCCATCGAAGTCGGAATGCCGGGCCAGCACCCACAGGTCGAAGTAGTCCTTCAACCGGCTGTTGAGGATGCCGAGCTTCGCCATCGCTTCCAGCTTTTCGGCGACCACGGTGTAGCGGGGATAGACCCGCAGTTGCGGCTGCGGCATGCCATCGAGGATGACCGGGTACTGCACGTTCTCCGGCGCGGGCGTGACAGCGTCACCGAAGCCGATGTCGATCTGCACCGAACAGCGCGCGCCGTCGAGCAGGCCGAGCATCGTCACGCGGACGCCCGCGTAGTTGGCCTCCTTGCGGATTTCGGCGGCCTTCACGCTGTCGGCCTGAAACACGATGCCGTCGTCACTGGCGATCTGGCTGATCTCGCGGAACAGCTTTTCCAGATGGGGAATTTCGGTGGAGCCGAAGCCCAGCAGGTCGGCGTCGTGCGTCGGGCGATGCGGCAGATCGAACCAGAGGTCGAACAGCAGCGCGCCTTTGAGCAGGAACTGCCCGCGCTGCTCCGAGACGCTCAGGCGGTACAGCATCCGCTCCAGCGCATAGCGGGTCAGCAGCAGGTTGAAGTCGAGTTTTTCGGCGCGTGCCTTGTTGAGCAGCCGGGCGCGAACCGACGCGGCGACGTTGCGCTGGTTCATGCCAGGCTCTCCAGATAGGGACGCATCACGTTGGCGACGCGGTCGATCTTGGCGTAGTGCCAGATTTCATCACTGGTCATGCGCTTGCCGTTCCACGCATCGCGCAGCGCCTCCAGCGCCACGTCGAGGCCGATCTTGTTGCGGTACTTGAAGCAGTCGGCCACGGTTTTGGCGACGCCCGTGACGCGGACGGTCACGCCATCGACGACGTGCTCCTCGACACCCTCGGCCAGCGCCGCGCCGGAGAAGCGCACGAGGCGCAGCGGCGGGTAGTCCAGCTTCGGCGTGGCCGCCTTGTTGTCGATGGCCAGCCAGACCTCGAACGGAGCCTGCGTTGTCAGGTCATGGAAGCGCAGTGCCGACAGCAGGCACACGACGCCCTTGGGCACGCGGCGCGCGACTTCGGCCAGTGTCCCGTGCGCCGACACTGGGCGCGCCACAAGGCCGTACAGGCCGCGCCCGACGCGCTCCAGTTGCCCGCGCCGCACCGCCCGCGTCAGGGCCACCCGTGGGATGCCCAGCGGGGCCAGATCGTGCGGGCGCAGCAGTCCCTGCGCGCGCACCAGCTCCAGCAGCTTGTCAGCGGTCGTGTCCATGATTCGGCATATTGTTCCATAACATCGGTAAATGTCAATAACAACCGATGGATAGGAACCCGCGCCGCTGGGCGCACACCCCGAACGAGGAGAACGCCCCACTGACGAATCGAGGTCAAGCGTACCCCGCATGCGGGCGCGGCAGCAGTGCCGTCGCGGGTTCCAGCACCCCATTGCATGGAGATCCCGACGATGACCCGACGCTGCGCCTGCTGCGGCAAGCCTTTCGCACCCCGCCCGCAAGTTCCCGACCAAGCCTACTGTTCCAACCCCGACTGCCAGCGCGCCCGCAAGCGCCAGTGGCAGCGGGCCAAGCTCCAGTCCGATCCCGACTACCGGGACAACCAGCGCGCCGCGCAGCAGGCGTGGTCGCAGCGCAATCCGGACTACTGGCGCGACTACCGCGCCGACCGTCCTGACTACGCGCAGCGCAACCGTGAGCAGCAGCGGCTGCGCGACGCCAGTGCGCGGAATCAGGGGGCAGACGTCGATCTTGCAAAGATGGACGTCTGCGACTTGCCACCGGGCCTCTATCGCATCACGCGGCATCCGGCGTTTCCGAGGGAAAGCGGCGCTTCGTGGGTCGTCGAGATCACGCCGGTGGCCGTGACGTGTCCGCGCAAGATGGACGTGTCAAGAGAGGACGTGATCGACGCCTCGGCGATCTGCCCGTAACTTCGCCTCCAAACGGGTTCTCGAACATCCTGCATGGCAACGATTCCAACCGTCTGCGCGGCCGCTCTCATGATCTTCACGGAGCGGCAGCGCAGCCAATGAAGGGAGCGGCAGACCCGAAACGTCAACCATCGAAGTGGCCGGGTCTATGCAATCGAACGAATCGCCTCAAAGCCCGACAGGATCGGGGCCGGTGTACCGGGCCGCGCAGTACGTGCGCATGTCCACCGAGCACCAGCAATACTCGACGGAGAACCAGGGCGACAAAATCCGCGAGTACGCCGCCCGGCGCAACATCGAGATCGTTCGCACCTACGCCGACGAGGGCAAGAGCGGGCTGCGCATCGACGGCAGGCAGGCACTTCAGCAACTGATCGCCGACGTGCAGGCGGGCAAAGCTGACTTCCAGATCATCCTCGTCTATGACGTCAGCCGATGGGGCCGGTTTCAGGACGCGGACGAAAGCGCCTACTACGAGTACATCTGCCGCCGCGCCGGGATTCAGGTCGCCTACTGCGCCGAACAGTTCGAGAACGACGGCTCGCCGGTGTCCACCATCGTCAAGGGCGTCAAGCGCGCGATGGCGGGCGAATACAGCCGCGAGCTGTCGGCGAAGGTATTTGCGGGCCAGTGCCGCCTGATCGAGTTGGGCTTCCGCCAAGGCGGGCCAGCGGGCTACGGCCTGCGGCGCGTGCTGATCGACCAGTCCGGTTCGGTGAAGGGCGAACTTTCGCGCGGCGAGCACAAGAGCCTGCAAACCGACCGCGTGATCTTGCAGCCCGGCCCGGATGCCGAGGTCGCCGTCGTGAACCAGATCTACCGCTGGTTCGTCGAGGACGCGCTGTTCGAATCGGAGATCGCCGAACGGCTCAACGCCAAGGGCATCCAGACCGACCTCGGGCGCGACTGGACGCGCGCCACCGTCCGAGAAGTCTTGTCGAACGAAAAATACATCGGCAACAACGTCTACAACCGGCGCTCCTTCAAGCTCAAGAAGAAGCGGGTCGTGAACGAGCCGGAGATGTGGGTCAAGAAGGAAGGCGCGTTCGAGGGCATCGTGCCGCCCGACCTGTTCTACACGGCACAGGGCATCCTGCGCGCACGGGCATACCGCTTCAGCAACGAGGAATTGATCGAGAAGCTGCGGCGGCTGTTCCAGCAGCACGGTTACCTCTCTGGCCTGATCATCGACGAGGCCGAAGGCATGCCCTCGGCGGCGGCCTACGCGCATCGCTTCGGAAGTCTCATTCGTGCTTACCAGACGGTCGGGTTCACGCCGGATCGGGACTACCAGTATCTGGAGGTCAACCAGTTTCTGCGCCGCCTGCACCCGGAGATCGTCGGCGAGACCGAGCGGATGATCGCCGAGGTCGGCGGCGCGGTCGTGCGCGATCCGGCGAGCGACCTGCTCACTGTCAACCGCGAATTCACCGTTTCGCTCGTGCTCTCGCGCTGCCAGTTGCAAGACAACGGACGCAGGCGGTGGAAAGTGCGCTTCGACACCAGCCTGACGCCGGACATCACCGTCGCCGTCCGGCTCGACGAAACGAACCAGGCACCGCTGGACTACTACCTGCTGCCGCGTCTGGACTTCGGCCAGTCGGGCATCCATCTGGCCGATCACAACGGCCTTGAATTCGAGAGCTACCGCTTCGACAGCCTGGACTATCTCTACAGCATGGCCGAGCGCAGCCGCTTGAGGAGAGT
>JAEWVY010000303.1 GCA_023396625.1 Pseudomonadota bacterium
TGACCTGCGTCTGCTGCAGCATCACCTCCGAAAGCCACACTTTGTAAGGGTCCCGGGTACGCTGCCAGGGCAGATCATGGCGTCCATGCGCACGCTGCCACTGCACAACCCTATGGGAAAAATCAGCTGACGGGGATGTCATGCCGCAAAGGTTCTCGCCCCCCCTCCTCGCTCGACGGCTCTCCGCTTCCAAACTGGGCCACAAGTTCGTGCAGCCGGGCATCCGTGTCGTCGAGCGACGCCCGCTGAGCGTGTATCTCCGCAATTCGCGCGTCCAGGCCACCCGCGGCAAGCTGTATCCGTTCGATAGCTTCAATGCGTCGCTCGAAGTTGCGCCGTCGCTCACGCAACTGGGCGTCGAGCTGCGACATCGCCGATTTGTTCCAGATCTCCACTTGGGTCTGGACCTGGTCGTAAATGGAGCGCACTCGCGTGGCCAGCGCCCGCACCAGCCGATCACAGAATTCCGGCTGCGTCAGCTTGAACACGTTGCCCAGTGTGAGGTACTGCACGTGGCTGCGCTCTACGCTGACGAGATCGCGCTGGGCCTCCTTCATTCCCGGAGGCGGCGGGAGCTGGAGCGAGAAGCCAAATTCCGCATTGAGCTGCTGGAAGGTCGCTCCCAGCATGACTTGAATTTCCGCGCTGATCGACTCGACCCGTCCAAGCACGTCCCGCAGGCGCTCAAAGGTCTGCCCATAGGTTTTTTTCACACCGAGCTTGATCCCCGGTTGATGCAGCGCCACCCGCAGTTGCGCAAGCTCTTTCTTCGGCGCCCCTCCGCCAAGCAGATCGAAAATCTCACCCAGCAATTTCAGGTGCACCGACCTGAGCGCATGAATGCGGGATGCGCTGCCGCCAAACTCTGCGCGCTCCTGCTCGATGCGCAGTCGCATCTGGCGGATCACCGCCGTGTTCTTCCCATGCAGTCCGTTAAGTTCCTGCAGCTGCTCGGAAAGATCGCGGCGGCGCACGTCGATCACACGGACAGCCTGGTCACGCAACTGCTCCACGCTCGTCAGCACGGCCGACCTCAGGATATGCTCTCGCCGATCAAGCAGCCCCCGCGCCAGCGCGGCTTCGAGCAGAGGCAACTGACTGGCACGCAACAGTGAGGCGTTGCCCGTGACCTTGGCCAGCAAGCCCTTTTGGGCGGACACCGGAATCACGCTGGAGGGGGGAACCCCGAGAATTTTCGCCGAGACCTCCCGCTGCCGGGCCACTTGGGCCTGAATCTCGGCCGGTGTGCTCAGATCGTCCCAAAGCGTGTCGATCTTGTTCAACACCACCAGCCGCGCCGCGCGGTCATCGTTTCTCGCGGCGAGGTGTTCGCGCCAGATCGCTAGGTCGGATTTGGTGACACCCGTGTCCGCCCCCAGGATGAACACCACCGCCTGAGCCTGCGGAATCAGGTTCACCGTGAGCTCCGGTTCCGCGCCAACGGCATTGAGTCCGGGGGTATCCAGCACCACCAGTCCTTGCCTGAGCAGGGGATGATCCAGGTAGATCAGGGCGTGCCGCCACCGTGGCACCTCCACCAAGCCATCGGCATCGGGCACGGGATTGTCAGCCGGCGCGTCGTCGTGCCAGAACCCGAGGGCTCGGGCCTGGTCCTTCGTCACTTGCACGGTCTCGGCCACCTTCCCAAGTGCCGACGCCAGTTGATCAGCGTTGCCCACATCAAGTGCAATCTGCGTCCATTGCGCCGGTACCGCGCGCCACTCCATCAGCGCCTGGGGCTGCAAACGGCTTTCGATGGGCAGAAGCCGAAGACAAGGCTCGATGTCCGGGTCATAGCCCAGTTCGGTCGGACACATGGTCGTGCGGCCCGCGCTCGCGGGCATGATGCGCCGCCCGTAGTCCGCGAAAAAAATGGCGTTGATCAGCTCGGATTTCCCGCGCGAGAACTCCGCCACGAAAGCCACCATAACCTTGTCCGACCGCACCTGCGCCTCGAGTTGTCGCAGGCGCTCCTCCAGTGCGGCATCGAGCAGTTCGTGATCCCGCATCCAGTCGCCCAACAGCTTCACGCGCAGGGTGAATTCGCGGCGCCAGGCTCCGTGCCGGTCGAACTGCTGATTGAATGATGTATCCGCCACCTTGCCTCCACTCCGATTTCCAATATAACACCGGGCTTCAGAGCCTCAGGTCTGGCAAGTGCCGCAATAGAACGTCGATCGCTGCGCCTGGCGAATCATGCGAACTGGCTGGCCGCACTGCGGGCAAGGCTGTCCGGCACGACCATACACCTGCGCCTCGTTCTGGAAATGACCAACCTGGCCGTCTGCGCTCGAAAAGTCACGAAGCGTGCTGCCTCCAGCCGCGATGGCGCGCGCGAGCACGTCGCGGACCGCCTCGCGCAGACGCGCGGCCCGCGCGCGGCTCAGACGCGACGCCGAAACCGTGGGGCGTATGCCCGCAAGGAAAAGAGCCTCGGACGCGTAGATATTGCCCACGCCAACGACCAAGTCACCCGTCATCAAGGCCTGCTTGATCGCCGTCTTGCGTCGCTTCAGCCCCGCATGGAATGCGGCCAGCTCAAATTCCTCGCCCAGGGGCTCGGGCCCCAGCCCGTCCAGCAGCTTGGCCGCCATGCCGGACGAAGCACTCTCGCAGTACATCACCGCGCCAAACCGCCGCGGGTCATGCAGCCGCAGATGCCCCTGCGTGGTCGCCAGTTCGAAATGGTCGTGAATGCCGGCAACTCCGGGCTCCGTGGCGAACACCAGACTGCCGGACATGCCCAGGTGAATCAGCAGGAGAGCGCCATCGCTGAAATCCAGCAGCAGGTATTTGCCGCGCCGTCGAACGGCCGCGATGGTCCGCCCTGACAGGCATGACGGATCCACGCCAAGAGGCCATCGCAAGGGTTTTCCGAGTTGGGCGGAGATGACGCGTGCACCGGCAATGCGTTGCGAGAAACTCAATCTGGTGACTTCCACCTCGGGTAGTTCGGGCATGTTCAATCGTCCGGATGACCTTGGATTATTATGGGCCGATGAAGCCTGTCCACCGTCTCATTGCCACCCTGTTGCTTCCGCTGGGCGCCACGGCGCAAGTTGCCAACGCAGGCAGCGACGCGGGAGCCCCTCCCCCGTCTTCGGCGCTGGACGCTCCACTGTTTTATCAGCTCCTGCTCGGCGAACTCGAGTTCAAGCGTGGTGAGGCTGGCACCGGCTTTTCGCTTCTCCTGGACGCGGCCCGGAAAACGAATGACGCCAACCTTTACCGGCGCGCCATCGACATCGCCATCCAATCCCGTGCAGGCGATGCGGCGCTGCAAGCTGCGCGCGCCTGGAAACAGGCGCAGCCCGGTTCACACGAGGCCGGACGGATGCTTCTACAGATCATGGTGGCACTCAACCGGCTCGACGATGTGGCCGAACTGCTCGCCACCGAAATTGGCGCCCTGCCTCCGCATCAACGCAACCAGGCCATTCTGGGCATCCCTCGCGCCTTCGAGAGAATGGCGGACAAGCAGCGTGCGGCACACATCGTCGAGCAGGCCTTGCGCACCCAGCGCGCCGATCCTCGGACCGCCATGGCAGCCTGGATCGCCACGGGCCGGGTGCATCTCAAGGCGGAGAATTCGCAGGAAGCACTGGAGGCCGCGCGGCAGGCACAGGAAATCGACCCGGCATCGGAAGACGCCGCTCTGCTGGCCGTTGCCCTCATGGGGCCGACGCAGCCGCTGGCCGAAGCCCTGGTGCGCCGCTATCTCGGCACGGGCAGCCCGAAGCCCGAGGTTCGTCTCGCCTACGGCCGCGCGCTGCTCAATGCGTCACGGCGTGCCGATGCGCTGGCACAGTTTCAACAGGTCACCCACGAACGGCCAGACGAAGCGCCCGCCTGGCTGGCCGTGGGGCTGCTGAAAATGGATCTGGGGCAGTCGGACGCCGCCCAGGCAGCCCTGGAACGTTATCTCGACCTCACCGCCAATACCGAGGAGGAAGCCCTTCAACGCGGCGCCACGCAGGCATTCGTTGCCCTGGCACAACTGGCCCAGCGGCGCGGCGACCTCGCCGGCGCGCAGCGCTGGGTCGACCGGATCGGCGGCGCCGAAGACAACTTTGGCATCGTGTCCCTGCGCGCCTCCTTGCTCGCGCGGCAAGGACAATTCAACGCCGCCCTCGAGATGATCCGCAACTGGCCCGAGCGCACCTCCGCCGATGCACGGGCCAAACTGCTGGGCGAAGTGCAGTTGCTGCGCGATCACAAGCGGACCCGCGAGGCTTTCGAGCTGCTGGATCAGGCCACCGGGCGATGGCCGGAGGACGCGGACCTGATTTACGAAAAGGCGATGCTTGCGGAGAAGCTGGGGCGCTTCGATGTCATGGAGCGGCTGCTGCGGGAAATCATCGCGGACCATCCCAACTATCACCATGCGTTCAACGCATTGGGCTACTCACTCGCCGATCGCAATACCCGGATCGACGAAGCCCGGCAGTTGATTGAAGCCGCGCTGCGATTCGCCCCGGAAGACCCGATGATCAAGGACAGTCTGGGTTGGGTTGAGTTTCGCAGCGGAAATCTGGACCAGGCGCTGCAGATACTCCAAGGTGCCTACCAAGCTCTGCCCGACGCCGACATCGCCGCTCACCTCGGTGAGGTGTTGTGGCAATTGAAGCAGCGCGAAAGGGCCTTGGCGATCTGGCGCGAAGGCCTGCTGCTGAACCCGGAAAGCGAGGCCCTGACCCAAACCCTCAAGCGCCTGCAGGTGCAACCTTGAAACGGCGCGGCCTGCTGAAATCGGGGCTGGCACTATCTATTTCAATTTTGATAGCAAGCTGTGCAGCACCGACGCTGGATAAGGCCAAAAACAATGACCAAAAGACATTCTGGAGCGGACGTCTTGGCCTGACCCTGGCCACTGAGCCCCCGCAATCCTTTCATGCCGCCTTCGAACTTTCCGGAACGGACCAGGCCGGCCAACTGATCCTCTTCACCCCGCTGGGCAGCGTGCTGTCGGAACTGCGCTGGTCGGCCGGCGGCGCCACGTTGCAGTCGAACGGCACCACGCGGCACTTCGACTCTCTGGATGCACTGGCCAGCGAGGTCACGGGCACCCCCGTTCCCGTCGCGGCGCTGTTCGACTGGCTGCAGGGCACCCAGAGCACCCGCGCGGGGTGGTGGGCCGACCTGTCCCATCTCGCCGACGGCCGTCTCAGTGCCTTTCGGACCGCGCCTGCCCCGGCAGCGGAACTGCGGCTGATCCTGGATCGCTGAGACGCCCATCGAACCGACACCGGGGCTGGCGATAATTCAGCCATGAAATCGCTGTATGACGTCCCGGCACCGGCGAAACTCAATCTATTCCTTCACGTCACCGGTCGGCGGGCCGATGGCTACCATCTGCTGCAGTCGGTATTCATGTTGATCGACTGGTGCGACACCCTGCACCTGGAGTGCCGCGCCGATGGGCGGATCAGCCGCGAGGACCTGGTGGGCATGCCTTTGCCCGCCGACGATCTCATCGTCCGCGCCGCGCGTGCCCTGCAGGCCCTGACCGGTTGCACGCTCGGCGTCCACGTCGGCGTGGAAAAACGCATTCCATCACAGGCCGGCATGGGGGGCGGCTCATCGGACGCGGCCAGCTGCCTGCTCGCGCTCAACCGGTTGTGGCATCTGGGCCTGACGATCACCGAGCTGGCCGCCGTCGGACTTCGCCTCGGCGCCGATGTGCCTTTCTTCCTGCACGGACACCATGCCTGGGTCGAGGGAATCGGCGAGACCATCACCCCATTGAAACTGCCTGCGGCACGGTTTGTGGTGATCAAGCCACCCCAGGGCGTGGAGACGCGATCGATTTTTGAGGCCAAGGAGCTCAAACGCGATACTTTTCCTGCTACAATTTCAGGCTTTGCAGCAGACCCATATGGCTTTGGCAGCAATACGCTGCAACCGGTCGCACTGGCGCAATGCCCGCAAATCGCACAAGCCCTTGACTGGCTTGCCGATCAGGGGCTTCACGGGCGAATGACCGGCTCAGGCAGTGCGGTATTTGCGCAAATGCCGGATGGTATTGACCTGCATCGCGCCCCTGAGGGCTGGCAGGTCAGAATATGCGGCAATTTGGCGGTTCATCCCCTTCACGGGTGGGCCGCCAGCGACAGTTGAAGGCGGGTAGCGCAGTTGCTGCCTGCCAGTGTAGGGGAGTCGCCAAGTTGGTCAAGGCACCGGATTTTG
>JAEWVY010000325.1 GCA_023396625.1 Pseudomonadota bacterium
CTCACCTGAGGACGGAACCGCGGCTCCGGTCAGATGAGCCTTGGTTTTTTGGATTTGCCAGCACCCTGCGCGCAAGCCACACCGGCGCCGGACAGGGCGGTCAGTGAGGAGTGCAGGGGGGTGGACATGGCGGGCATCTTAGCAGCACGGCGGTCGGTGGTGCCACAATCTGCGCATGAACCATGGTGCAAGTACCCTCCCTCGCGTCATTGTGCGCACGGCCGACTTCGACGCCAGCGCCGAGATGCAGGCCCTGCGCGCCCAGGACGCCGGCGTGGGCGCGGTGTGCTGTTTCGTCGGCACGGTGCGGGACCGCAATGCCGGCGCCCCGGGCAGCGTGGCCAGCATGGAGTTGGAGCACTACCCCGGCATGACCGAAAAGGCCATCGAGGCGATGATCGACGAGGCGCAACGGCGCTTCGATATCCTGGGCGCGCGCGTCATCCACCGCGTGGGTCTGTTGCAGCCGCAAGACCAGATCGTGCTGGTGGCCGTGACCTCGGCGCACCGGCACGAGAGCTTCCAGGCCTGCGAGTTCCTCATGGACTACCTCAAGACCCAGGCGCCGTTCTGGAAGAAGGAGCAAACGCCCGAAGGCGCGCGCTGGGTGGATGCGCGCGTCAGCGACGACGAAGCCTTGGCACGCTGGGGGATTGTGGTCGCCAATGTCTGAGTTGCGTGGTGCTGGAGGCGGCCCGATGACCTCGACACTGGCCCTTGGCGACATCGAGGCCATCGAGCGCGCCACGCTTGACGCCGTGGCCCCTGAAAGGATCGAAGCCCTGCCGGGGTGGCTGTTGCCCATGGACCACGGGACCGTGGGCCGCGCCCGCAGCGCCGTGCCGCTGCGCCATGTGCCGACCGACCCGGTGGTGCTGGATCTCGTGATCGACCGGTATCGCGCGAGGGGGTTTGCCCCCGCCTTCCGTTTGCCGGACCTGCCGGCCTTCGGCCGTCTGCACGAGGCACTGCAAGCCCGTGGGTTCATGCGCGACCAGCCGACGCTGACCCTCTGCGGCAGCGTCCACCATCTGCAGGCCGTTCATCCGGGACCGGCCTGCGAACTGATGGCCGCGCCAGACCGCGCGTGGCTGGCCATGTTCCTGGGCGATGGTTTTGATCCGGTGGACGGCGCCAGCCGTGCGCAGGCGCTCAGCCGAGCCCATGGCATGCGGTATGCCAGCGTGCGGGAAGGCGGCCAGACCGTGGCCTGCGGCGCGGCTGCATTTGGCCACGGCTGGCTTGGCGTGCACGGCATGCGCACCGCGGCGGCGCATCGGGGCCGGGGACTGGCAGGCCGTGTCCTGCACACCCTGGCAGGGGAGGCCCTGCGGCGAGGCTTGGAACGGGTGTTCCTGCAGGTCTCGGCAGACAACATTCCGGCGCTTTCCCTGTACCGCCGCGCCGGCCTGGTCACGGCCTGGCCCTACGCCTACTGGCGCCACCCGGTCGCTACCGCGGACGGGCCGGCTTGACGCGCCGGCGCGGCCGGTTTCGCGGGGCGAAACACCAGCACGTTGCCCAGCATCACCAATCCCAGTCCGGCCAGCGCGGGCGGCGTCCATTGGTAGCCTTCTAACCAAGCCGACACATTGAGTGCGACCACGGGAAACAGCACCGTGGTGTAGGCCGCCCGCTCGGGGCCGAGGCGCCCCACCAGGGTCAGGTAGGCCGTGAAGCCGATGACCGAGCCCGGGATGGCCAGATACAGCAGGGCGCCGGCGTAGCGCCAACTGGTCTCGAATCCAAAAGGCAGGCCCGCCAGCAGGGCGTAGCCGAGCAGCATCAAGGTGCCTGCCAGCATGCCCCAGGCGTTGGTCAGCACAGGCTTGAGCCCTCGCCCCTGCAGGGCGGCCGAAAGCAGGTTGCCACAGGAGAAACACAGGGTTCCCCCGAGCGCCCAGCCCAGGCCGGCGAGGCTGCCCGGGCCGGCTGCACGGATCTCGGGCCAGAACAGCAACATGAGGCCGGCCAGCCCCAACGCACCGCCGGCCATGACCTGTCGCGCCAGGCGGCGGCCGTGGATGACGCGGGCAAGCAAGGCGTTCCACAAAGTGGCGCTGGAAAACACCACGGCCACCAGTCCGCTGGCCACCGTCTGGCTGGCCTTGAGGAAACACACGAAGTTCAGGCAGAACAGGCACAGCCCCTGGCCCAGCACCCACAGCGCGGCCAGGCCACGGGGACGTACCAGCTGGCGCTTCCAGGCCAGCCAGGCGAACAGCACCAGCGCTGCGAGGCCGAAGCGGTAGGCGATGGACAGCGCGATCGGCACTTCACCCAGTTGCCATTTCAAGGCGATCCAGGTCGTTCCCCAGATGGCGACAACCAAGACATACAAAAAAGCGTTCACGTCGAGTTTCTCCAGTCAAGACGTAAGCATCGCCGCGTTCAGCGCCGGCGAATTGCAGATTCCTGCGGTTTTGTCCCCTGGCCCGCGTCCGGAAGCGGGCTTCCCGTTACGATGCCCGGGTGCCCAGTCCCGACCCATTGTCTTCCCGCCCGCCCAAATCGAGCCCGTTGCAGGTTTTCGACGTGCTCAGCCGCTCGCGCGCGCAACTCGAGCGCTGTGCCGCGCTGGGCGATGCCCTGCTGCTGGCGCAGTGGCGCAACGATTGCGACCGTCCGTGCTACCGGCGCCCCGCGCACCACACCTTGTCGGTGTATCTTGAAGGAGGGCAGGGGACGCGGCTGGTCGGCGGATCGGGGCAGCCAGGCGCGCCTGGCCGGTACTGCATTCTTCCGGCGGGACACGAGTCGCAGTGGGAGGTGGCGCGTCCTTTTCGCTTTCTGCACCTCTACCTGTCCGGGCCCGCCTGGGCGGACCGGGTTGTGCGCCTGCTGGACGCCGAGCCGCGGGCGCACACGCTGGAGCAATGCATTTACGGATTCGATGGCGCGCTGGCGTCATGGGCGCTGACGGTGGCCCGGCTGGACTGGCGGGACCCAGGGGCGCGGCTTCAGGCCAATGTCCTGAGCCATCAGGCGCTGGACAGACTGGTGTTGCAGGCCGTGCGCCCGCAGACCCGCCACGCGGCGCTGCGCCTGCGCGGTGGCCTGTCGTCTGCGGCCCGACGGCAGGTGCTGGCCTATATCGACGCGGAACTCGGGGGCGCGGCCGAGCGCCTTACCCTGGGGGACCTCGCGACCTTGGCACACCTGTCGGAGTTTCATTTCGCGCGGATGTTTCGTGTGTCGATGGGTTGCAGCGTGCAGGAGTGGGTGACCCAGCGCCGGATGGCGCGGGCCAGTGTTCTGCTGACCCGCAATACCCTGTCCCTCGCCGAGGTGGCGCGGGCCTGCGGCCTGTGCGATGCCAGCCACCTGAGCCGGCTGTTCCGGCAGCAGCTTGGCGTGACCCCGCGCCAGTACCGTCAGGCTGGAGGGGCGGCCCGGGCATGACGCTGCGCCCGCACTGACTGGCGTCAAATCGCTTGCGAACCGGGTGCCGCATGCTTGCCCCGCTGGCTTGAAAACCGGGGGACCAGCGCCACATGCCAGCCAGTTGACCCATTCCGGAGTGCCCTTTCATGCGAATCGACAAACTGACCACCAAGTTTCAGGAAGCCCTGGCCGAAGCCCAGACGCTGGCGTTGGGAAGCGACAACGCCTACATCGAGCCCGCCCACGTCTTGGCCGCGATGCTGCGCCAGGACGATGGCCCCCGGGCGCTGCTGCAGCGTGCGGGGGTCGACGTGACGGGGCTGCTTGCCGCGGCGGAAACCGCCGTGAAGAAGCTGCCCCAGGTGCATGGGCAGGAGCAAGTGCAGGTGGGCCGTGACCTGGTATCGCTGCTGCAGGCGGCGGAGAAGGAAGCGCTCAAGCGCGGAGACCAGTACATCGCGAGTGAACTGTTCCTGCTGGCGCTGGCCGACAGCAAGGCGGACCTTGGCAGCGCGGCGCGCGCCAGCGGGCTCACGCGAAAGAGCCTGGAAGCGGCAGTGGATGCCGTGCGTGGAGGGCAGAAAGTGGACAATCCCGAGGCCGAAGGCCAGCGCGAGGCGCTCAAGAAATACACCCTGGATCTGACCGAACGTGCCCGCGCGGGCAAGCTGGACCCGGTGATCGGCCGCGACGACGAAATCCGCCGCGCCATCCAGGTGCTGCAGCGGCGCAGCAAAAACAACCCCGTGCTGATTGGCGAGCCCGGCGTGGGCAAGACGGCCATCGTCGAAGGCCTGGCCCAGCGCATCGTCAACGGCGAAGTGCCCGAAACCTTGCGTGACAAAAAGGTGCTGGTGCTGGACATGGCGGGCCTGCTGGCCGGCGCCAAATACCGCGGCGAGTTCGAGGAACGGCTGAAGTCCGTGCTGAAGGAAGTGGCGCAGGACGAGGGCCGCATCATCCTGTTTATCGACGAATTGCACACCATGGTCGGCGCCGGCAAGGCCGAGGGGGCCATCGACGCCGGCAACATGCTCAAACCCGCGCTGGCGCGTGGCGAGCTGCACTGCATCGGCGCCACCACGCTGGACGAATACCGCAAATACATCGAGAAGGACGCCGCGCTGGAGCGCCGCTTCCAGAAGGTGCTGGTGGACGAACCCACGGTGGAGCAGACCATCGCCATCCTGCGCGGCCTGCAGGAAAAGTACGAAGTGCATCACGGCGTGGACATCACCGACCCGGCCATCGTGGCCGCGGCCGAGCTGAGCCACCGCTACATCACCGACCGCTTCCTGCCAGACAAGGCCATCGACCTGATCGACGAGGCCGCGGCCAAGATCAAGATCGAGATCGACTCCAAGCCCGAGGTCATGGACAAGCTCGACCGGCGGCTGATCCAACTGCAGATCGAGCGTGAGGCCATGAAAAAGGAGACCGACGAGGCCTCGCAGAAGCGCCTGGCGCTGATCGAGGAGGAAATCGCTCAACTGCAAAAGGAAGCGGCCGATCTGGATGAAATCTGGAAATCCGAGAAGGCCCAGGCCCAGGGCAGCCAGCACGTGCGTGAGGACATCGAAAAGCTGAAGCTGCAGATCGAGGAACTCACGCGCAAGGGCGATTTCAACAAGGTGGCCGAGCTGCAGTACGGCAAGCTGCCCGAATTGGAGAAACAGCTCAAGGAAGCGCAAGCGAAGGAGGCCGCCGGCGGCGACGCGGGCGCGGGCCCGCGCCTGCTGCGCACGCAGGTGGGCGCCGAGGAGATTGCCGAGGTGGTCAGCCGCGCCACGGGCATTCCGGTGTCCAAGATGATGCAGGGCGAGCGCGACAAGCTGCTGCAGATGGAGGTCAAGCTGCACGAGCGCGTGGTGGGGCAGGACGAAGCCATCTCGGCCGTGGCCAACGCCATCCGCCGTTCGCGCTCGGGCCTGTCCGACCCGAACCGGCCCACCGGCTCCTTCCTGTTCCTGGGCCCCACGGGCGTGGGCAAGACCGAGTTGTGCAAGGCACTGGCGGGCTTCCTGTTCGACAGCGAGGAGCACATGGTGCGCATCGACATGAGCGAGTTCATGGAGAAGCATTCCGTGGCCCGCCTGATCGGCGCGCCTCCGGGCTACGTGGGCTACGAGGAAGGTGGCTACCTGACCGAGGCCGTGCGCCGCAAGCCTTACAGTGTGTTGCTGCTGGACGAGGTGGAAAAGGCGCACCCGGACGTGTTCAACGTGCTGCTGCAGGTGCTGGACGATGGGCGCCTGACCGACGGCCAGGGTCGCACGGTGGACTTCAAGAACACCGTGATCGTCATGACCAGCAACATCGGTTCGCCGGTGATCCAGAGCATGACGGGTCAGCCCTATGACGAGATCAAGGACGCGGTGACCGGCGAGCTGAAGAACTACTTCCGGCCCGAGTTCCTCAACCGTATCGACGAGACCGTGGTGTTCCACCCGCTCGATGCGCGGCATATCGAGTCGATCGCGGCGATCCAGCTGCAGGCCCTCAAGGACCGGTTGGCGCAGATGGAACTTGAACTGGTCGTGTCGCCGGCCTCTCTGGGGGAGCTGGCCAAGGTGGGCTTCGACCCGGTGTTCGGCGCGCGGCCGCTCAAGCGAGCGATCCAGCAGCGTATCGAGAATCCGCTGTCCCGGCTGTTGCTCGAAGGCCGCTATCCGCCGAAGTCCGTCGTCACGGTGGATGTCGACCCGGTGCGCGCGCCGGGTGTGTTCCAGTTCGGTGGCGGCCCGGCCACCAACGTCTGAACCAAACCGACCTGGGCGGGCGCCAGGACTGGAGGTGGCGCTCTAAAACGCGCGAGGGGCGGGTTCTATCATGGCCCCCATGACCAAGAACCCGCCCCCGCTCCCCATGCATGCCCTGTTCGATGCCCAGTTCCAAGCCAGCCGGGCGCAGGCCGATGTGCCCCTGGCGCTGCGCCGTGATCGGCTGCATCGGCTCAAACGCATCCTTGACACGCAGGGCCAGGCCCTGTGCGCGGCGGTGGAAGCCGATTTCGGCGTGCGTTCGGCGAGCCTCACCGAGGTGGCCGACCTGTTCGTCCTGCGCGCCCTGTTCAGCCATCTGGGCAGGCATCTGCCGCGCTGGATGAAGCCACACAAGGTGGCCACGCCGGTGTATCTCAAACCCGCTGCGGCATGGATTCAGCGCCAGCCGCTCGGAGTGGTTGGCGTGATCTCGCCCTGGAACTATCCCGTGCAACTGGCTTTCGGGCCGGCAGCCACCGCGCTCGCGGCGGGCAACCGGGTGATGCTCAAACCCAGCGAGCTGACCCCGCGCACGTCCGCGCTGATGGCCGAACTGGTGCATGGCGCTTTCACGGCCGACGAGTTCTGCGTGATCGAGGGCGATGCGGGGGTGGCCGAGCAGTTCGCCGCGCTGCCTTTCGACCACCTGCTGTTCACCGGCTCCACGGCGGTGGGGCGCAAGGTGGCGGCTGCGGCCGCGCGCAACCTCACGCCCACGACCCTGGAACTCGGCGGCAAATCGCCATGCCTCGTGGACGCCTCGGCGGACTTGGCCGACGCCGCTGTCAAGATTGCCCACGGCAAGCTGCTCAACGCGGGGCAGACCTGCATCGCCCCCGATTACCTGCTGCTGCCGCGCGGCCGCGAAGCGGCGTTCGGGAAAGCCTTCGCCGCCGCAGTGGCGCGCCTGTTTCCGAGCATCGCGGGGAACCCGGACTATGCCAGCATCCTGAACGACCGCCACTGGGCGCGTCACCAGGCGTTGCTGGCCGATGCCACCGACAAAGGGGCCAGGCTCGAGGTGGTCGATCCCGGCGCCGGCAAGGCGCCGGACGGGGCCGGCTCGCGCCAGATGGCTCCGGTGCTGGTCCATGGGGCCAGCGCCGGCATGCGGGTCATGGAGGAGGAAATTTTTGGTCCTATCCTGCCTGTGGTGCCCTATGACACCGTGGAAGAGGCCATCGAGCTCATCAACGCCCGGCCTCGCCCGCTGGCGCTCTACTGGTTTGGCACGGATGTCGCCACGCGGGACAAGGTGCTCGGTCGGACCGTGAGCGGCGGGGTGACGGTGAACGACACCCTGATGCACATCGCCCACGAGAACCTGCCCTTTGGTGGTGTGGGCGACAGCGGCTGGGGGGCTTACCACGGGCAGGCCGGTTTCCTGCGGTTCACCCATGAGAAGGCCGTGCTGGTGCAGTCCCGCCTGGGCATGGGGCACCTTTTCTACCCGCCTTACGGCGCGCGCTTCAAGCAGGTCATCGCCATGCTGCGTCGCCTGCTCTGAGGACAGGCATCAAAAACCATTCGCCGTGCGGGCATGCGCGGACCGCCGCTCAGACGGCGTAGTGGGGTTGCCGGCCTTCCAGTGAGCGTTCCTCCGCGCGCCAGCGGGGGATGCCGTCGTCGATGCGGCGTGCCCGGTAGCCCGCCGCGCGCAGTTGCTTGACCGCCTCGAAGGACAACACGCAGTAGGGGCCGCGGCAGTAGGCCATGATCTCGCGGTCAGCCGGCAGGCCGCCCAGGCGCCGCGCCAGTTCGGACAGAGGCACGTTGATGGCCCCGGGCAGATGGGCCATGGCGTATTCGCCGGGCGGGCGGACATCGATCAGGGTCACGAGTCCGGCGCGGGCCTGCCGCAGCGCCTCGTCCAGGGGCACGGGCTGAACGGCATCCTGGTCAGCCAGCTGCGTTAGCAATTGGCCCACTTCGTCCAGCGTGGACTGGGCCACACGTTGCGTGCTTTCCAGCAGCGTCACCACCTGCGGGCCGGCCACCTGGTAGATGATCGACCGCCCCTCGCGCCGTGCCGTCACCAGGCCGGCCTGCTTGAGCTGTTTCAGATGCTGCGACACATTGGCCATGGGCAGATTCATGGTCTGCGCCAGACTGTCGACGGCGCTTTCACCCTGGGCGAGGAGTTCCAGCAACTCCAGCCGCTGGCCGTGGGAGAGGGCGCGGCCGATGCGCGCGAACTGCTCGAAGAGGGCCGGTTTGAGGCGTGACGACCGGTCTGCGGGTTTTCCGAAGGATGGCTTGAAAACCATACGCAATGAATTTTTGAATGGTTGACTGAGGGGTTTTCCATGCGCCCCGACGCGCTCTTTCGCCCTGTGGCCCTGCGCCCGGTGGAACCCTGGCCGCCAACCCGCTGGTCTGGCGTGGCCTGTGCCTGCGGGAAGGGGGTCGGTCCATGCCATGGAAGACGACCTGGCGTTCGCCGATTGATTATGAGGTGGCCATGATTTTTGCGGAACGGAATTCCGTCACGGTTTGGAGCTACTTTGTCGTGATCGACCCGCGAGACAAGAAGCGGCTCGACCCGGCGTATCCCTGCCGGCGTGGCGAGTATCGGTGGGTGCCAGGTTTTCGGTGCCGGCGCAGGCATTTCAGCATTCCATCGGGCGCCGGGTGCGTGAAGTTTTATGGAAAATCACCACACATCCAGCGTGGATCATGGAAATCACGCTATAAAAATGGAATCTACTGGACTCTCGCAAGGCTCATTGGCGGGCGCCCAGGGCCAGCGCTGCCGTGCGTGAGGCGGCCAGCGCCGCGGCGTCGGGCTGTTCCCGTGTGGGCCATCCGGCCAGATGGCGCTCGCAGAGGTCGGCCAGCGCGCGGATCCACCGGTCGCTGTCATTCAGGCAGGGGATGTAGTCGAATTGCCGGCCACCGGCGTCAAGAAAAGCCTGGCGTCCCTCGATATCGATCTCCTCCAGTGTTTCCAGGCAATCGCTGGTGAACCCGGGGCAGACGAGCTGCACGTGGCGCACGCCGGATCGCGCCAGCGCCGCCAGGGTGGGTTCGGTGTAGGGCTGCAACCATTTCGCCTTGCCGAAACGGGACTGGAACGTCAGCTGCCATTGCGCCGGCGTCAGGCCCAGCGCCTGGGCCAGGAGCCGGGCTGTCTTCTGGCACTCGCAGTGGTAGGGGTCGCCCAGGTGCAAGGTGCGTTCGGGCACGCCGTGAAAGCTCATCACCAGTTTCTCGGCCTGGCCATGCTGTTGCCAGAAGGTGCGGATGTGCCGGGCCAGCGCGTCGATGTAGCCGGGGTCGTCGTGGTAGCGGTTGACGAAGCGCAGCTCGGGGAGGTGGCGCACCTGCGCAGCCCAGAGGTACACCGCGTCAAACACGCTGGCCGTGGTGGTGCCGCTGTATTGCGGGTACAGCGGCACGATGAGGATGCGCGTGGCGCCTTCGGCCTTGAGCCGGTCCAGTTCGCCAGCGATCGACGGGGCGCCGTAGCGCATGGCGTGGCGCACGATGACCTGATGGCCGCGTTCGCCGAGCCAGCCGCGCAACAGGGTCGCCTGCTTGCGCGTCCACACCATCAGCGGGGAGCCCTCGTCCATCCAGATGCGGGCGTATTTTGCGGCGGACTGCCTCGGCCGCGTGCGCAGGATGATGCCGTGCAGGATCAGCCACCACAGCGGCCGGGGAATCTCGACCACGCGGGGATCGCCCAGGAACTGCGCCAGATAGCGGCGCAGCGCCGGCGCCGTCGGCGCGTCGGGTGTGCCCAGGTTGCACAGCACGATAGCCGTGCGCGCGGCCTGGCCGTGCGTGAAGGGGGGTTCGGTTCGGAAGGCCATGCGGTATTCTCGTGCAAGCATGAAACCTGTGTCGTCCCATTCCTTGCCATGCGGGTGCACTTCACCCGCGCCTTCCGCAGTCGAGGGCCCTCCGATTTCCAGCGCGCCGGCGGTCAAGGGCCTGGACGTGCCACGCATTCGGGCCGTCACGCTCGATCTCGACGACACCCTCTGGCCTATCTGGCCCACCCTCGAGCGGGCCGAGCGGGCTTTGCTCGAGTGGCTGCGGGCGCATGCGCCCGTGACGGCGGCGCAGTCCACGCGCCCCGGCGCGATGCGCGAATGGCGCGAGCAGGCCAGCCTGAACCTGCCGGACCTGGCCCACGACCTGGGGGCGCTGCGGCGCGAGGCGATCCGGCTGGCGCTGCTGGGCGCGGGCGAGGACCCGGCGCTGGCCGTGCCGGCCTTCGAGGTCTTTTTTGCCGAACGCCAGCGGGTCGAGTTGTTCGACGATGCCCTGGCGACCCTAGAATTCCTGAGCGCGCGCTACCCGGTCGTCGCGCTGTCGAATGGCAACGCGGACGTGCGGCGTGTCGGCCTGGCGCGGTATTTCCGTGGCGCCGTCAGCATGCGCAGCGTCGGCATCGGCAAGCCGCACGCGCCTATTTTCCTGGCCGCCGCGCAGATGGCCGGCGTGACGCCCCACGAGGTGCTGCACGTCGGCGACGATGCCCACCTGGACGGGCTGGGCGCGCTGGACGCGGGCATGCAGGTTGCCTGGGTGAACCGTGGCGGGCACGATTGGGTGCACGAGGCGAAACAGCCCCAGGTCACGGTCGGCGACCTGGCGTCGCTGTGCCGGGTGCTCCAGGGACGGCCGGCCCCCTGAGAGGCGGCGTGGGCGTGCCGCACCGGCGGGCCCAAGGCACCTGGGCTGGTGCCTGTGCGCGGCTTGCCGCAGCTGGTGTCGCTCGATGATTTGCTTTTTGCCGTTTATCCAGCGTCAGCTGGTCATTGTTTGCTATTGTTCAAGGAGTTTCCTCCGTGCCGGACGCTGGCCGCGCCAGGCTGAGCGGGCGGTCCTCGAACTCGGTGTTCAGCACCACCGTGCTGGTGGTGCGCGCCACGCCAGGAATGGCCTTGATCCGGTAGAGCACATCTTCCAGCGCACGGGCGTGCGTGGTGCGGATCTTGGCCAGGAAGTCGTATTCGCCCGCCACGCTGTGCAGTTCCTGCACCTCGGGAATGTCGCGCAGCGCCGGTGCCACCCTGCGGCAGTGCGCATCGCTGTCGATGCGGATGGCCACGAAGGCCGTGAAGCTCAGGCCCACTTGCTGTGGATCCACGCTGATGGAGAAGTGCCGGATCACCCCGCGCTCGAGCATCTTGCGCACACGCTCGTGCACGGCGGCCGTGGACAGCCCCACCTCGGTGCCGACTTCAGCGTAGGAACGCCGGCTGTCTCCGCTCATGGCCGAAAGAATTCTGGCATCCATGTCATCAATCTGAATATTTGCTTGCATGGCAGGACTTCCTGGATTAAATTGGCGACCTGGACTTTCTGTCTGGAAAATTTACGGAAAGCAGGTTCCCATGTCATCCATTTTCAATCAGACCGGCCAATCTGGCCAACGTGCGCGCATCGCGCTGGCGCTGCTGCTGGTGTATGTCGTCTGGGGCACCACCTACTTTGCCATCGGCATCGCGCTCAAGGCCATGCCACCCCTGCTGCTCAACGCCAGCCGTTTCATCGCGGCCGGTGTGTTGATGACCGGCTGGGCGCTGTGGCAGGGGCAGCGGCTGCCCACGGTCCGTCAATGGCGCAACGCGGCCCTGGTGGGGGCGCTGATGGTCTTCGTGGCCATGAACATGGTGGCGCTGGCCCAGCGGGCGGGCATCGGCTCCGGCCTCATGGCCACCGTGGTGACGACCATGCCGATGTGGCTGGCGTTGTGGACGCGGCTGGGCGGCGAACATGTGCGCACCACCAGCTGGGTGGGCCTGGTGCTGGGCGTGGGCGGCGCGCTGCTGCTGGCGCGCGAGGGTGATTTCTCAGCCACGTTGGCCGGCACGTTGATGACCTTTGGCGCGCCGCTGGCCTGGAGCCTGGGCTCCTACGCCTCGCGCAAGCTGGCGCAGCCCGCGCCTGCCATGGCGGCCGGCGTGCAGTGGCTGGTGGGCGGGCTGCTGTGCGCCGCGGTGGCGCGGCCGCGGGGATACACCCCCCCGTTTGCCCCCCCCCGCGCGC